>CAXTFX010000138.1:0-8306 GCA_964243185.1 uncultured Chthoniobacterales bacterium | reverse complement strand
CTCTGTCTGGGCACCATGACCTTCGGCCACGAAGCGGACGAGGACGCCTCCGCGCAAATCTACCGGCGCAGCCGCGCCGCCGGCATCCAGTTCATTGACACCGCCAACGTTTACAACCAGGGCCGCGCGGAGGAAATCCTCGGCCGGCTGATCCAAGGCGAGCGAGACGAGCTCGTCCTCGCCTCCAAGTTCCACGGCCAGGCCGGCCCCGGCGTCAACGACCGCGGCGGCTCCCGGCGCCACCTGCAGCAAGCCGTGGAAGCCAGCCTGCGGCGGCTGGGCACGGACCGGCTCGACCTTTACTACGTCCACCACGTGGACCCGCTCACCCCGGTGGAAGAAACCTTGCGGGCGCTCGATGACTTGGTCCGGGCGGGCAAGATTCTCTACCCCGCCGTCTCCAACTTCGCCGCCTGGCAGATCGCGAAAGCGTTGGGCGTCTCGGCGATGGGGCGCCTGGCGCGTTTCGAGTGCGTCCAGCCGATGTATAACCTCGTCAAACGCCAGGCCGAGGTCGAGCTGTTGCCGATGGCCGAGTCCGAGGGGCTCGGGGTGGCGTGCTACAACCCGCTGGGCGCGGGTCTGCTCACCGGGAAATACCACCTGCCGGACGGCCGGACCGCCGCCCCCGGGAGCCGGCTCACCGTGAACCCCGCCTACCGCGTCCGCTACGAGGACCCGGCTTACCACGAGACCGCCGGGAAGTTCTCCGCCCTCTGCGCCGAGCGCGGCTGGAGCGCCCCGGCCGTCGCGGTGGCCTGGGTGGCGGCGCACCCCGCCGTCACCGCTCCCATCCTCGGGGCGCGCAACGTCACCCAGTTGGAGGATTCCCTGGCCGCCGCGGATTTCCCGATGACCCCGGAGTTGCGGGCGGAGATCAGCGCCCTTTCCCAATCGCCCCCGCTGGCCACCGACCGGCGCGACGAGCAGGTCGCCCACAAGACCCTGTGACCGAGCGACTTCCTGCCCACGGGAGTCAGCGTCCGGCCGCCGCGATGCCGGGCTTCCGGGTGGAGAAAGCCCACCGCATCCCGGCGGCCCCCGAGAAGGAGGATGCGCCCGGCGGGAAGGGCGCCGTATCTTGCCTGACTTCCCCATGAGTATCGACGCCTCCTCCCCAACCCCCCACCTGCCCCGCGTCGCCTTCCTCGGCCTGGGCGTCATGGGTGGCCCGATGGCCGGGCACCTCGCCGCCCGCGGCCACGCCGTCACCGTCTATAACCGCACCGCCGCCCGGGCGCAGGCGTGGGTGCAACGGCACGGTGGCCGCGCCGCGCCCACGCCCGCGGAGGCGGCGCGCGGGGCGGACTTCGTCTTCCTGTGCGTGGGCAACGACGCCGACCTGTTCAGCGTCGCCCTGGACGAGCGAACCGGCGCCCTGGCCGGGATGGCGCCCGGCGGCGTGCTCGTGGACCACACCACCGCCTCCGCCGACGCCGCCCGGCGGCTGGACGCGGCCGCCCGGGCGCGGGGCGTCGGCTTCCTGGACGCGCCCGTCTCCGGCGGGCAGGCGGGGGCCGAGCGGGGCGCCCTGTCCATCATGGTCGGCGGCGAAGCGGAGGTCTTCGCCCGCGCCGAGCCGATCCTGCGCGCCGCCTACGGCAAGACCGTGGCCCACCTCGGACCCGCCGGCAACGGGCAGCTCACCAAGATGGCCAACCAGATCGCCATCGCCGGCCTGGTGCAGGCGCTCGCCGAGGCGCTGGCCTTCGCGGGCCACGCCGGGCTGGACGGCGCCAAGGTGCTGGAGGTCATCGGCGGCGGGGCGGCCGGCTCCTGGCAAATGGCCAACCGGGGCGCGACGATGCTGGAGGGAAAGTTCGATTTCGGCTTCGCCGTGGACTGGATGCGGAAGGACCTGGGTTTCTGCCTGGCGGAAGCCGCGCGCAACGGCAGCCGGCTGCCCGTCACCGCCGTGGTGGATGCCTTCTACGCCGCCGTGCAGGCCCGCGGCGGCGGCCGGCTGGATACCTCCAGCCTCATCACCTTGCTCTGAACGGTGTCCCTGATCGTCCAGTTCCCGGACGCCGCGCGCGGGAATGAAAACGCCCCGCGACGCCTCCCGCCTCCTCTACGACCACCTCGCCCGCGCCTACCCGCACGCCGAGTGGACCACGATGAACCACGGCTACGCCCTCCTGCCGGGCGAATTAATGGCGGGCGAGATCGCCGTGGACCCCCGCCAGCTCGAACACCTCGCCCTGCAACTCTACGGACTCCTGGCCGTGGCCGCAGCCCACCCCGGCGGCACCTTGGCGGGCCTCGACGTGCTGGAGGTCGGCAGCGGCCGGGGTGGCGGGGCCGTTCACGTCGCGCGGCGTTTCGGTCCCCGGCGCACGGTCGCCCTGGACGTTTCCCCGGCCGCCACCCGGCTCGCGCGCGGGCTGCACGGGACGGCGGCCGGGGTGGAGTTCGCGTCGGGCGACGCGGAGAACCTGCCCTTCGCGGCGGGGAGCTTCGACGTGGTGCTCAACGTCGAGAGCGCGCACTGCTACGGGTCGCTGCCCCGGTTCCTGGAGAACGTGCGCCGCGTGCTCCGACCCGGCGGCCGGCTGGGGTTCGCCGACTTCGTCTCCCGACGCCGCGGGGCGCCGGCGCGGCTGCGGGGCACGCTCGCCCGGGCACCGTTGCGCTAGGTCCGGCTGGACGACCTCACGGCCAACGTCGTCCTGGCGTTGAGCGGGACGAGGCGCGCAAGCGGGCGATGCTCACGCGGCGGGTCCGCGGTTGGTTCCGCGGTTTCGCCCACGGGGCCTACGCGATGGAGGGCAGCGCGATGCGGCGCGAGCTGGTCTCGGGGCAGACCGCCTACCTCGCGGCCGTGCTGCGCAAGGACCCGGTTTAGTCCGGGCACGACCGGATGAGCAACGAGGAATAACCCGGATACGTCTTGCCGTGGTTGTAGCGGCGGCGGACGATTTCGACCTTGTCCGGCAGCGTCAGCAGCGCCCCGAGCACCTGGCGGGCCTCCGCGAGGGCCAGCCCGGCGCCCAGGCAGGCGTGCGGGCCGGCGCCGAAGGGCAGGCGGCGGTAGCCGGGATCGGGCACCCGCTCCAGGTCGAAGCGGTCCGCGTGCGGAAAGCGCGCCTCCTGCCGCATGATGTTGTGAAGGACCACCAGGGCCCGCTCGCCGCGACGGAAACGGTGGCCGTCCACCTCGCAGTCCTTCGCCACCGCGAGCAGCACGACGTTGGAGGGCGTGGCCAGGCGGAACCCTTCGTTCACCGCCGCTTCGAGCGGCTCGGGGCGCGCCCGCAGCTTGCCCCATCTGCCCGCTGTCGAGCAGCAGCGCCAGCACGCGGGGCATCCCGCAGGTAATGAGCTCGGTGGCCCCGACCAGGACGATGATGAGGACGCCCCGGACCTCCGCGAAGGTGAAGCCCCGCGCGCGCATCTGCCCGGTCAGGGAATGCTCCCGACCCTCCCCGCGCTCGTAACTTTCCCGGAGGTATTCCGCGAGCCGGCCGACCACCGCCTGCGCCCGTTTCAACCCGCGGTCGGACAGGCGTGGCTCACCCAGGCCGGCAAAGGCGGTGAACTCCGTGATGAGGGCGAACATCTCCGCGTAAACCTCCCGCTCCCGGCTCCGCGGGACCCTCACGCCGATCATCTCGCAGGCCATCGCGCTGGCGAAGTCCGACATGAACGTGACGAAATCCACGGTCCGGCCCGCCCGCAGGTCCTCCCGGAGTTCCGTGACGATCCGGTCGGTGGCCGCGGCGAGGAGCGCGGCGACGTGGCGCGGGGCGAACACCTCCAACAGCCGACGCTTGAGGTCCCGGTGGTCGGGACCGTCCATGTTGAGCAGCGCGAACGGCCCGAGCACCTGCGTGATGAGCACCCCCGGGCTGCCCGGCGAATGGGAATCGAAGTGCTCCGGGTCGGTCAGCACGCGCCGGCCGACCTCCGCGTCGCTGATGACGTGGCCCACGCCCGGCACGCGCACGACCCCGCCGAGGCGGCGGGCCGTTTCGAGAACCAGAAAAGCGAGCGGCCGGTTCAGCCCGTAAACGAGCAGCTCGTGCCACCCCACGCGGTCCACCCTCACGTCGGCTCCCCCCGCCGGATGACCTGCGCGGCGAAGCGTTCCATCTCCTCCGCCTGCGGGCTGCACTGGAGCAGGAGCAGGTCCACGCCGACGGCCTCGAACTCGGCCACGCGCTCGCGCACCCGTTCGGGCGTGCCGACCAGGCCGGGGCGCAGGCCGCGGTTGCTCACGGAATATTCCTCAATGGTCATGCGCTGCTCCAACCGGGTGCCGGCGAGCCACTGCTGGTAGTTGTCGTAACCGGCGGCCGAGGATTTTACGTCGGTGATGCGCGCCAGTTCGGCCTGCGCCTCCCGCTCCGTGTCGCGCACGACGCTGTAAGCGGCCACGCCGAACTGCATCGGTCCCAGGCCCAGCCGTTCCCGGCGTGCGCGCATGTCGGCGATCTTGGCGCCGACGCGCTCGGGCGGGTCGCCGTGCATGACGTAAGCGTCGCAGCGTTGGGCGATCAGCTCCTTGGCCGCCTCGGACTCGCCGCCGGCGTAGAGCACCGGTCGGGGTTTGGAAATGGGCTTGGGTTCGAGGATGGCGTTCTCGATCCGGTAATACTTGCCGGCGTGGGAGAAACGGTCCTGCTTCCACATCCCGTCCACCACCTCCAACCACTCGGCGGTGCGGGCATAACGGTCGTCGTGCTCCTCGAAGCCGACGCCGTATTGCCGCGCCTCGTCCGCCCACCAGGAGGAGACGACGTTGAGCGAGAGCCGGCCGGGCGTGCCGCAGATGCCGTCAATGTTCGCCGCCTGCTTGGCCAGCAGCGCCGGGGCGTGAAAGGTCGGGCGCACGGCGACCATGAGCTCGAGCCGCTCGGTGACGGCCGCCAGCGCCGCGGCCGTGCTCCAGGCGTCGAGCGCGGGGGCGGCGGTGCCCTTGATATCGTTGAGGTTGAGCTCGGCCACGAGGGTCAGATCGTAGCCGATGCGCTCGGAGCGCTGGGCCAGCCGGCGCACGTAGTCCCACGTGGCCGCCATGCCCTCGTCCTCCACGTTTCGCAGCCAACCGCCGAAGATGGGGAGCCAGTAGCCGTAGCGCATGAAGAAAAGGATGAAGGATGAAAGCGGAGGAGCGGGGAAGGTCGTCGTTGGAGAAGGTCTGCCCTTCATCCTTCAACCTTCGTCCTTGCCTCCAGGTAGTCCACCAGCCGGGCGTGCGGGTCGAAGCCGATCACCCGCGGGGCGTCAGCGACGAAGTTGGAGAGGGCGTTGACATCGTAGTAAACCCGCGTGCCGTCCCGGTCGTCCACCATGCTCTCGATGCCGCCGACGTCCAGGCCGGCGGCTTGGGCGATGCGCTCGCAGGCAGTGATGACCTCGGGGGCGGGCGTGACGGCCTCCACGCGCAGCCCGCGCCGGGGCGCGTCCACCGGGCAGGCGGAGGTGGCCGAGCGGGCGAGCTCGCCGCCGTCCCGGGTCTGGCAGGCGTCGGCCGGGCAGAGGTCGAAGGAGCCGGCTTCCGGGTAAACGTCAATGGCGTAGAGATACTTGCCGGCCAACGTTTCCACCCGCGTGATGTGCCCGCCCCGCGCCGGGACGAACTCCTGCACCAGCGCGACGCCGTCCAACCCGAGCTCGACACGCCCGGCGGTCGCGGCGTCCCGCAGTTCCTCCTTCGCGTCGAAGCGCGTGATCCCCGCGCCCGAGCCGCCGACGTTGGCCTTGACCACCACGGGGAAGCGCAACCCGCGCGCGGCGGCGGGGGCGTCCTCGCCGCGGTGGATGACCCGGGAGCGGGGCGCGGGCAGGCCGAGTTCCGCGAGCAGGGTCAACTGCGCGGCCTTGGAAATCTCGTAGGCATAGACGCCCGAGCCGTTGATGGTCTGCACGCCGAGCCGCTCCAGGTGGCGCAGGTAGTCCAGGGTGTGCCGGATGGCGCTGCCCCGGCCGCGCAGGTAGGCCGAGGGGCTCATGCGGTTGAACAGCACGCGGAACGGCCGGTCCGCGTCGGCCGGGTCGTAGCACACCGGCTCGGCCGCCGCGTCCAGGCGTGCGTAGCCGATCCCCCGGCGGTCCAGCTCGGCAAACAAGGGCCGGAACCAATCGGGATGTTCGTGGAGGATGGCGAGGGCGGGCGGGGTCACGGCGATTGTCTTCGGCCCTGGCATCGTCGCGGGTTGGACGATAGCGGAATGGAGTCGGCGCAAACCCCCCTTCGGCGGTCAGCGCGCCGCCGTCGTCCCGGCGGCACCGCCATCGCCCAGCCAGCCGCCGACGGTCTGCTCTGGCCCGGCGCCACCACCGCTGGCGGGGGCGACCCAGACGGCCACCGCGAGGCGGCCCGCGTCCTTGGGTGCTTCGGGCAGGTGGAAAGTCACCTCCTGGCGACCGGACGCCCCGACCGCCAACGGCTTCCGCTCCCAGCCGAGCGCCACGAAGTCGTGCGACAGCGCGCGGCCCCGGTTCTCGCCCGCCTTGACGCTCGAGCGCAGGTCAAAGCCCAACAGGGTCACAAACGCCTCGCGGGCTGCCTTGGGCTGATTGGTGGGCGCGAAGGACACCGTCACGGTGCGGCCGTCGCCCCTCACGGTCGCCGAGAGCGCACCGGGGTCCGCTCCGCGCCCGGGTGCCGGGGGGGTGCCCAGACCGCGCCACTCCCGGCCGTCGAGGACGAACTCCGGCGTGTAGATCGAATCCCCACCCCAGCGGGCCCCGTATTCCCGCTGCCGGTTGGTGAACGCCCCGGCGGCGAAGCGGTCCTTCCAGCCGAGGTTGTCCCAGTAGTCCACGTGGAAGGCGACGGGGACGAACTCCGTCCACAGGCGCGGGTCCCCCTTGAGCCGGCTCAACCACGTCTCCGCCGGCGGGCAGGAGGAGCAGCCCTCCGAGGTGTAGAGCTCCAGCAGGCTCGCCCGCTGGCCGGCCCGGCTCTGGAAGACCAGGTCCTCGCCGCGGGCCGGCGACGGAAGGTTCCAGGCTGCGGTGAGGACGACCGCAGCGGCAACAAGGGGAATTTTCACCCTGGTGGGAGGTCCCGGGGCCGAAGTTATTCCGGGCGGCCCCGCCGCTCCCCGGGGGGAACTCCCGAAGTTAGACCTCCGGCGAAAGTGATCCGGCGGCGGGTAGGGCGGGCTATCCTTAGCCCGCCGCCGTTTTCGGTTTCGACCCGCTCTCCCGCGGCGGCTTAGGGATAAGCCGCCCTACCCGCCGCCGGATCACCCTCGCCGGAGGTCTATATGAAGGGTGAAGGACGAAGCGGAGAAACTCCCCGGGGAGGTGCTGCCGCTTTCACGCTTTGGTCCTCATCCTTCGTAAACGCCAGCCTCGTTAAGCGTTCCAACCGCCGTCCACGGTGAGGCTCTCGCCGTTGATGAACCCGGCTTTCGGGCTGGCGAGGAACGCCACCGCCTCGGCGATCTCCTCGGGTTTGCCGTAGCGCCCGACGCTGGTGAGCTTCTTCTGCGTCTCGGCCATCGGGCCGTCGGCGGGGTTGAGCTCCGTGTCCACCGGGCCGGGCTGCACGTTGTTGACCGTCACCCCCGTGGCCCCCAGGTCCCGCGACCAGCCGCGGGTGAGGCCGCGCACGGCAAACTTGGTGCCGCAGTAGAGCGCCATGCCCGGCATCGGCACCTGTTCGCCCAGGCCGGAGCCGACGTTGACGATGCGGCCCCAGCCGGCCCGGGTCATGCGCCGGGCGGCCTCGCGGGAAAGCTGGAAGACGGCGCGCACGTTGAGATTGAATTGTTTGTCGAAGTCCTCGTCGGTGGCCTCCGTCAACGAGCCGAACGCCCCGGTGCCGGCGTTGTTGACCAGCACGTCCAGCCGCCCGGCGAACTTGCCGCCAAAGGCTTGGTCGAGGTGCGCGAGCAGCGTCGCCGGGCCGTCCGGCCGGGTCAGGTCCGCGCCGACGATCTCGGCCTGGCCGCCGGCCTTCTTGATGTCGCCTACCACCGCCTCGCCGCGTTCGCGGCTGGAGCCGTAATGAACGAGCACGGTCGCGCCGTCGAGCGCGAGGCGACGGGCGATGGCGGCCCCGATGCCGCGGGACGAACCGGTGACCAGCGCGAGTTTATCTTCGAGGGGTAGTGCCATAGAGATGATGGTTGGGGTGAAAAGTCGGCGCTCCGCCGCGGCGAACGGGCCGGCGGCATCAAAGGGAGCTCTGACACCGGTGAGAAATTCCGGGGCCGAGCGAGGCTGCCACGCCCCGGTTCACGGCCTCCCCTCGGCGGAAGGTGCGGCAACTTCGGCCGGAGCGGCGTCGGGTCCGCCCTAGCCGCCGCCGGTGGTGGCGTTGCCGTAAACCTCGCGGAACTCGGGGTCGG
>CAXTFX010000137.1:0-9608 GCA_964243185.1 uncultured Chthoniobacterales bacterium | reverse complement strand
GTTATTAACCGGTCCTGAAGTCAGCGGCGATCAGCCGCGTAAACTTTTACCAAAACACCCCGGCATGTTGAACGTGCCGGGGTGTTTTGTTTTAGGTTGGGTCAGACGTTCTAGCGCGCGATAACCCCGAGCCACCCCCCCAGCCGCCCCGCCAGAACCAGCCCGTCGCGCCACGCCGCCGGGATGCCCTCCTCACCGACGGCGGCTCCGACCAGGGCGCCCAACACGCCGCCGCGGTGGCAATTATCGCCGCCGAGGTTGGTGTTGACGATCAGGGCGCGCTCGAAGTCGCCGGCGTATTTCCACGCGAGGTAGAGCACCGCGGGCAGGCTGTCTTCGAGGTAACACGCCGTGGAGAGCCGGTCGCCGATGACCTTGTCATCCGCCAGCTTCAGCCAGCGTTCCAGCGGGCGGGCGCACAGCCAGGCCGGGGAGCGGTGCTCATCGGTGGTGAGTCGTTTGATCTCCCCGACCAAGTCCGCGCCGTTGAGCACGTTGACCAGGATTTCGACGTAGGCCTCCGTTGCCTCCCGCATCAGGCGGCCGGTGTGGGTGACGTTGACGTGCTCGACCGCGCGGCGCTTGGCCTCCGCCAGGTCCTCCCGGTAAGCCACGGCGATCCCAGCGACCCCGGCCAGCCCGCCGATGTGGATGTCCTCGCCCGCGCAGGCATCGGGCGGGTGGCCCTGGGCATAGCGGGTGAAAAAGCCCCGGTGGCACTCCTCGACGTAGGTGTCCCGGTGCCGACCGGGCGTGAGCATGAATTCCAGGTAGCGCCGCGTGTAGTCGGCACGGTCGTAATGACCTCCGTGCGCGGTCAGGCTCTCCAGGAGTTCGGCGGCGAGTTGGAAGTTCAACGTGTTTTCGCCCGGCGCGAGGAAGCCGTGGTAGTGCACGCCCGCGCCGTCCGTGGATCCCCAGAAGCGGGCCTTGTCGTGGAGGATGTCGCCGCGGGCGTTGGCGGCGACATAACGGGAGCGCCAGAAAATACTGTCCGGGTGCGGGTGCTTCGGGGCGACGTAACCCGTGACCTCACCGTATTCCCGCCGGAGCGCGGCGGTGTCGTAATACCAGTGGACCGGCATGGCCAGCGCATCGCCGATGAACTGGCCCCAGAGGGCACCGCGGGCACGGGAGGAGGCGGAATGAAAACTGGTCACAAGCGAACTGTAGCGGCGGTCTGTGACCGCCGAAAGTCCGCCGCGCAGAGATATGTTCCCGCCCGGGGCGCCCGGCGGTCACAGACCGCCGCCAGAGGGGGCTCAGGCCCGCTTCTGCTTGCCCAGCTCCAACTTGCGGTAGAGCGTCGCCATGCTGATGCCGAGCATGGACGCCGTTTTCTCCCGCGAACCGTTGTTGTAACGCAACGTCTTCTCGATGTAGCCGCGCTCCTCGTTCTGGATGAATTCGTCCAGGCGCTGGCCGATGGGCATCTCGATGATGTTGTCCCGCGCCGCCGCGGCCGAGCCGGGGCCGCGACCCTGGACGCCGGGGGGCAGGTCGGCCACCGTGATCACGCTGTTCTCGCACAGGGCGCAGGCGCGCTCGATGGCGTTTTCCAACTCGCGCACGTTGCCGGGGAAGGGGTAGCGGACCAGCGCCTCCAGGGAGTCCGGTTCGATCTTCTTCACCTCTGTGCCGACCTGCGTGGCGTTCTTCTGGAGGAAATGTTGCACCAGGAGAGGAATGTCCTCCGAACGCTCCCGCAACGGCGGTAGGTCCACGGGGATCACGGCCAGACGGTAGTAAAGGTCCTCGCGGAAGTTGCCGCCCTTCATTTTCTCCTGGAGCGCCTCGTTACTGGCCGCGACCACGCGCACGTTGACCGGCATCGTCTTGGTGTCACCCACCCGGCGGATCATCCGTTCCTGGAGCACGCGCAACAGCTTGGTCTGCAAGGACATCGCCATCGAGTTCACCTCGTCTAGAAAGATGGTGCCGCCCTCGGCCTCCTCGAACAGACCGATCTTGTCCTGGAACGCGCCGGTGAAGGCGCCCTTCTTGTGGCCGAACAGCTCGGATTCCAGCAGGTTCTCCGGCAGCGCGGAGCAGTTCACGGCGACGAACGGGTTGCTCTGGCGTTTGGAATTAAAGTGCAACGCCCGCGCGACCAGCTCCTTGCCCGTGCCGCTCTCGCCCTGGATCAGGATGGTGGAATCCGTGTCGGCCACCTTGTTGACGACCGAGTAGATGTCCTGCATCGCCCGGCTGGTGCCGATGATGTTCTCGAAGCGGTAGCGGTTCTTGACCTCTTTCTTGAGGTAGGCATTCTCGCGGATCACCGAATAGTGCTCCAACGCGCGCTGGATGGTGAACTTCAGCTCGTCGATCTTGAACGGCTTGGTTACGAAGTCATACGCGCCGAGCTTCATGGCCTCGACCGCCTTCTCAACGCTGGCGTAGGCCGTGATGAGGATCACCGCCGTCTGCGGCAGGGTGCGGCGGACGTGTTGGAGCACGTCGAAGCCCGTGACCTTCTCCATCTTGATGTCGGCGATGACCACCTGCGGGGCGATGCCGGTCAACTCCTCCAAAGCCCGCTCGGCGGAGTTAAAAGGATTGACCTGGTGGCCGTTCTCCCGGCAAAGGGTGGAAATGACTTCCACCATCGCGGGTTCATCATCGATCACGACGATCTTGGACATAATTTGAGAAAAATTCTGGGAGCGAGAATCAGGGAAGCCCACAGTTTGTTTCACAATTGAGAAAAACCAAGCGGTTTCTCACTTTTTTTCCGACGCGCGAATTTCCTGCCAGAAGCGTCTCAATCTAAGGACTGCCCGGCGACGGTCACGCAAGTTATGGGCCGTCGGTGGCTCAACACCACTAGGGGCAGTCCCGCCGGATGGGTTCCCCCGTCCGGCAGCGCGATCCAGTCCGCCCAGGCGCCGGGCACCAGACAGCCGAGTTGACCGCTGAGGCCCAGAGCATGGGCCGGGTTCTCCGTGACCGTCGCCAGCAGCCGGGCGGGCGAAAGGGCCGCGCCCTCCGGGCCGGCGGCGAGGGCGCGCAACTCCGCCAGGAGGTCGAGGGAGCCGTTGCTCGCCAAGCTGTCCGTGCCGATGCAGACGTTGACGCCGTTCGCGCGGAGCCGGGCGAGCGGGAACGGGGGATGACCAAAATAATGGTGGCTCAACGGGCAGTGGACGACGGTCATACCGTGCATTGGCCCACCGGGTCCGAGCAGGGCGAAGTCTGCCTCGGTCAACAGGTTGAGATGCACGGCCAGGCACTCCGGCCCCAGGGCGCCGGCCACTGTCAGCCGCTCCAACGCTGAACGCCCACCGCCGCAGTCGTCCATCGGGCGGCCGAGTTTCGACAGGAAATCGGCCAGCGGCCCGCGGCGCGCGGTGAACATCTCCCATTCTTCGCGTGACTCGCTCAGGTGCGTCGTCCAGGGCATCCCGGTGCGCTGGGCGCAGTCGCGGGAGAGCCGGTAGAGGTCCGTGGAGGCGGTGTAGGGCGCGTGGGGCGACAGGCCAAAGCCGCCGGGCCAGTCCGGGCGTTGCTCGAAGAAGGAGAGCATCCCCGCGACGAGCTCCTCCGTGGCGGTTCGTCCCCGTAGGTCGATCAACTCCAGGAACCACCACGTCCGCAGCGGTGGCCGGGGCATTCGCAGCATGAGTTCCGGGAACGACTCGACGTTGAGCACGGTCGTCGTCCCGTGCCGGGCGCACTCGCGGAAACCCGCGGCGATGGCAGCCAGGTAATCGTCGTCGGACAGCTCGCGCTTGAGGGCGTTGATGCGGCCGATCCATTCCCTGAACGTGCGTTGCGGCCGGATGGCCCCGCGCATGGAGGAGTAGTCCAGGTGGCAGTGGGCGTTGATGAGGCCGGGCAGGACCACCTGCTCCCCCAGGTCCGTCACCGGCTCGCCGCCGAACTCCCGGCGCACGTCCGCCCACGGCCCCGCGGCGAGGACGCGGTCGCCACGGGTGACGAGCGCCCCGTCGTGGACCGGCGCCCGCCCGCCGAGCGGGAGCAGGGAGCGACAGCGGAAAAGCACGGGGACTGGAACGATGCGGCGAGGGTCGGCGGTTGCCTCTTTGCCGTTCGGCGCGCCCCGTCGCGCCCCTCCCGCCCTCGGATCATCCGAACAGCCGCTCGTGCTCCTTCAACAGATACCGGTCCGTCATCCCGCTGACGTAGTCGCACACCGCCCGGTGCAGACCGTCGCGCGCCACGCGGGCCGTCGTGGCCTGCCCGAGCCGGGCCGGGTCGGCGAGGTAGGCGTCAAACACGTCCCCCAGCCGCTCGCAGGCCCGCTGGTTCACCCGGGCAACGGCGGGATGGTAATACAAGTTCTCGAACAGGAAGCGGCGCAGTTGCCGGTTGGCCCCAAACAGGGCCTCACTGTAACGGATCAACGGCCGTTCCTGCCGCCGGGCGTCGTCGGGGGAGCGGATGCCGCTGGCCTCCACGGCCGCCGCGCTGGTGACGAGCACGTCGCCGACGCTGTGGTCAATCAGCCGGCGGATCGTTTCCGAACAACGCTCCCGGCCCGGCATCCCGGGGAACTCGACCCGCACCCGGCCGTGCAGCTCCGCCCACAGCGGGCAGGCGCGGTCGAGGTCGTCGGCATCAATCAGGTCCGCGTCCAGCCCGTCGTCGAGGTCGTGAGAGTTATACGTGATCTCGTCGGCCAGGTTGGCGATCTGCGCCTCCAGGGTCGGGCAACGGCGCGGGTCGGTGGCGGCGCCCGGCGGCGGGTCGTAGAACACCTGGTGCTTGCGTAGCCCCTCCGTGACTTCCCAGGACAGGTTCAGGCCGGGGAAATCCGGGTAGGCGCACTCGATGAGTTCCACCAGCCGGAGACTTTGCGCGTTGTGCTCGAAGCCGCCGTGGCCCGCCATGCGCCCGTTCAAGGTCGTTTCCCCCGGGTGCCCGAACGGCGGGTGCCCCAGGTCGTGCGCCAGGGCGATGGCCTCGGCCAAGTCCTCGTTCAACCCCAGGGCCCGGGCGATGGTCCGGGTGATGCCGGCTACCTCGATGGTGTGCGTCAATCGCGTCCGCAAGTGGTCGCCCTGGCCGTTGAGGAACACCTGCGTCTTGTATTCCAGCCGGCGGAACGCCCGGGAATGGACCACCCGCCCCCGGTCGCGCTGGAACTCCGTGCGGTAGGGGTGCGGCGTTTCCGGGTGGCGGCGCCCGGCGCTGGCGGCGCTGCGTTGGGCGTAGGGGGCGAGGGCGCGATCCTCGGCCGCCTCCAGGACCCCCCGCGCACGCAAGGTCATCGTCGCCGACGACGCCGGGGCCGGGTCGTTCACGGCTCCCCACCCTCCTCCTGGGCCAGGCGCTCGCGCAATTCCCGCCGCAACCGGCGCCCCTGCGCGCGCAAGATCAACAGGTCCAGCAGCGCCAGCAGCACGGCCAGCAGCGTCAGCCAGGCGCACGCCGTCCAATACCCCAGGAAGCGCACCAGGCTCCCCCGCAGCCAATCGTCCAGCAGCGTCGCCCCGAACAACAGCATCGCCCCGGCCGCGACGATGCTGTAGAACATCGCGTTGCGCCGCCGGCGCGGGTCCAGCAGGGTCGCCCGCGCCAGTAGGCGGAGCGGGGAGGGCGGCGGCATCGGATCGAGGCTCATGGCGCGGGGATGGTCCCTCCCGGCAAGGCTCACACGATCCGCAACGTCGTCACCGGGTCGAACAGGTGCATCTTCGGCAGGTTGACTTGGAACTGGAGCCGGTGGCCCACCTCGCGCTGGTCCACGCTAGCGTTGGAACGGCAGATCACCGTGTGGTTGCCCGTTTGCAGGTAGAAATTCGTCTCCGCACCCATCGGCTCGACGATGTCCACGACCGCCTGGAAACTCGCCTCCCCCGGTCCCTTCTCCGCCTGCGCCAGTTCCAGGTCCTCCGGTCGGATGCCCGCGATGATCTCCTTGCCCACGAACGCCTTGAGCGCCGGCCGCTCCTTCTCGCGAAACTTCAGCACGATCACGCCGTCGTTCTCCTTGAACACCAGCCGGTCCCCGTCCGCCGCGAGCTTGCCGTGGATGAAGTTCATCGGCGGCGAACCCAGGAAGCCCGCCACGAACAGGTTGGCCGGGTTGTGGTAAAGCGTCAGCGGGGCGTCGTTCTGCTGGATGACACCGTCCCTCATCACCACGATGCGCGTGCCCATCGTCATAGCCTCGATCTGGTCGTGGGTGACGTAGATGACCGTGGACTGGAGCCGCTGGTGGAGCTTGGTGATCTCCGTCCGCATCTGCACGCGCATCTTGGCGTCCAGGTTGGAGAGCGGCTCGTCGAAGAGGAACACCTTGGGCTGGCGCACGATGGCCCGGCCCAGGGCGACGCGCTGGCGCTGGCCGCCGGAGAGCGCCTTGGGCTTACGCTCCAGGTAGGTTTCGATGCCCAGGATGGCCGCCGCCTCGCCGACGCGCTTCTTGATCTCCGCCTTGGGATACTTCCGCAGCTTCAGCCCGAAGGCCATGTTGTCATACACGCTCATGTGCGGGTAAAGGGCGTAATTTTGGAAGACCATCGCGATGTCGCGGTCCTTGGGCGCCACGTCGTTGACGCGCCGGTCGCCGATGAACACGTCGCCCTTCGAGATCTCCTCCAATCCCGCCACCATCCGCAACGTCGTGGACTTCCCGCAGCCCGACGGGCCGACGAGCACGAGGAACTCGCGGTCGGCCACGTCAATGGACACATCGTTGACGGCCGTGACCTCCTTGCCCTTGTCGTCCTTGTAAATCTTGTAAATGTTTTTGATGGTGACTTGGGCCATGGGGGGAAGAGGTAAGGTGGGGGGTGAAAAAGCGCGCCACTTCTAGGGCCGCTCACGGGGGCAGGTCAACGGCAATGCCAAGGGGGAACGGAGAATCTTTCCTCCGCTCCGCCCGCGCCGGGCTCCTGTGCGTCCTGCTCGTGCTCGCTGCCTGCACGCCGACGCCGGCCGACCACGCCACCCGCACGCAAGTCCTGGCCTACCTGCACCGGGCGGGCGCTTACCACCCCGCGACCATGCGCGTGCGCGCCGCCGAGTGGCGCCCCGAACCTCGCGAATGGCTCGTGGACTTGGACGAACGCTATGACCCGCCCGGGTCCACGGAACCCCTTAGCCTGACGGTCAACGCCACCGCGACCGCCTACCGGGACGACACTTGCCGATTCTAAGCCCGCCAAGCCGCCGACAGATCAGCCGCGGCGCCCGGGGCCGTCCGTCTCAGCCAACCGGCCATCGCACCGGCAATGGGCGGGTGCCCGGAGGCGGTTGCTCCCTTGCGGTGAGCGTGTTCCCCTCCCGTGCGCTGACCCGAGCCATGCTAAAACCGAATTTAAAAACGGGGGGAACCCTTTGCGAACGGGTGTGACTGCTCCTACTCGTGACGATGTTCGCCACTGCCGCTGCCACCGCCTTCGCCGCTGACGACCACGGCGGGTTTCTGTTCGTGACCTTCAAGGGGGAGACCACCCCGATGACCGAGCAGGTTTACTTCGCCCTCAGCCCGGACGGCCGCGAGTGGGAGGCGCTCCACGGGGCCGAGCCGGTCCTGGTCAGCACCTTGGGCGAGCGTGGGGTGCGCGACCCGTATCTGCTCCGTGCGCACGACGGGAAGAAATTTTACCTGCTGGCGACCGACCTCTCCATCCACCTCAACCCCGATTGGCAACGGGCCATCCGCGCGGGCAGCCGAGCCATCGTCATCTGGGAGTCGGACGATCTGGTGCGCTGGTCGGAGCCGCGCCTGGTGCCGGTGGCCGCCGGGGACGCCGGTTGCACCTGGGCGCCGGAGGCGGTGTATGACGAAGACACGCAGGACTACCTGGTGTTTTGGGCTTCCAAGAACGGGCGCGACGACTTCGCCAAACAACGGGTCTGGGCCAGCCGGACGAAGGACTTCCGCACGTTCAGCGAAGCGTTCGTCTATATGGACAAGCCCCAGGATGTCATTGACACGGACATCGTGCGCGAGAGCGGCAGATATTATCGTTTTTCCAAAAGACGAGAAACTGTCGGCGATCACCTTGGAAGTCAGTGAAGAATTGATGGGTCCCTGGCAGGATGTCCCGCGGTTCTCGCTGGCGGAGATGCGCGGCTGTGAAGGACCCGCCTGCTTCCTGCTCGAGCCTGCCGCCGAGGGCAGACCGCCTACCTGGTGCCTGTTGCCTGTTGCTGGACGTGATCGGCCCGGCCGCCGGCTATCGGCCGTTCGTGAGCCACGACCTGGCCAGCGGACAATTCACGCCGGTGGCGGACTTCCGCTTCCCCTTCCGCCTCCGCCACGGCTCCGTGCTGCCGATCACGGCCGTCGAGCGTGCGCGACTCCGGGCGGCCGACGGGGAAGCCCATCGGCGAGATAGGTTTTCCCTCGCTTCTACGAGCGATTTGGGACGCGAGGAAAGGAAACGGCCGTCACTTCCGGCCGAGCCTCCGGCGGTGCTCGCGCAACGTCCGCTCCCCCTCGCGCCCCGCCCGCGCGACGGTCTCCCGCAGGCCCTCCGGCGACAGGCAGCTCTCCGCGCCGAAGGTGATGGCCGTTTGCGTCACCAGCCCGTCGCCCGTGGCGACGACCAGGCGGTGGGCCCCGGCGTATTTAGCCACGAGCCGTTCGAGGATCTCGTCCGCCGTCTTGCCCGTCGGGGCGTATAAAACCTGCACGCCCCCCGGCTCCGAGGCGTCCGCCGCCCGCCGGCCCGGGCCCCGGCCGTCGAAGACGATGACCACGCGCACGCCGGACTGGTCCTGGTAGCCCGTGAGGAGCTTGACCAATTCCTCCCGCGCCGCCGCCCGCCGCGGCCCGGAGTTCAACGCGCGCAACTCCGGCCACGTGAAGATGACCGAGTGACCGTCCACCAACAGGTATTCGCGGCGGTCAACGATCATCGGATTTATCCGCAGATTTCGCAGATTTCCGCGGATGGGTTCCGAGTCGGAAACCCCTGCAAATAATCTGCGCAAATCTGCGTAATCTGCGGATAAAAATCAGCCCACGCTGCCTTCCATTTCGAGATCAATCAGCCGCTTGAGCTCGACGGAATACTCCATCGGGAACTGGCGCACCAAATCGTTGACAAACCCGTTGACCGCCAAGCTCATCGCCTGGCCTTCGGTGAGGCCCCGAGACATCATGTAGAAGATTTGCTCCGCGCTCATTTTGCTCACGCTGGCCTCGTGCTGCATGGCGTGCTGGCTGCCGCGCACCGTGATGGCCGGATACGTGTCCGTGCGGGAGGTCGGGTTGATGAGCAGCGCGTCGCACTCCGTGTTGTTCTTGCAGCCCTTGAGGTGCTTGGGCACGTGGACCAGCCCGCGATACGTCGCCCGGCCGCTACCGACGGTGATGGACTTGGAGATGACGTTGGAGGTCGTCTCGTCCGCCGCGTGGACCATCTTGGCGCCGGTGTCCTGGTGCTGACCATTGCCAGCGAGGGCGATGGAAATGACCTCCCCGCGGGCACGGCGGCCCTTCATCACGACGCCGGGATACTTCATCGTCAGGCGGCTGCCGATGTTGCAGTCAATCCACTTCACCTCCGCATCTTCCATCGCGATGCCGCGTTTGGTGACGAGGTTGAAGACGTTGTTGCTCCAATTCTGCACGGTGACGTATTGAATCTTCGCGCCCTTGAGCGCGACGAGTTCCACGACGGCGC
>CAXTFX010000136.1:0-9783 GCA_964243185.1 uncultured Chthoniobacterales bacterium | reverse complement strand
CTCGTGGACGGCGAGATCGCCTCCAACAACGGCGGCTGGCAGTGGAGCGCGGGCACCGGGGCGGACGCCGCGCCGTATTTCCGCATCCAGAACCCGTGGACCCAGAGCGGCCGGCACGACCCGCGGGGCGACTACATCCGCCGTTGGGTGCCCGAGTTGCGGGACGTGCCCGCGGCGAAGCTCCACGAGCCGCCCGCGCCGGGTCTGCCGCTGGCGCGCGGCTACCCGGCGCCAATGGTGGACCACACCGCGGAGCGGGACCGCACCCTGGCGATGTTCAAGCGGCACCTCGGGCGCTGAACGCCAGAGGTGGGTAACGTTCTCCGGGGGCTCTCATCCCACGGGAGGGACGGAGGCGCTTCCGCCGGGGAACCGGCTACCCGGAGGCGACTCAAAATGATTGGCGGCGGGTAGGGCGGGTTATCCTTAACCCGCCGCCCCTGGGCGGAGTCGGCTCGCTCCATCCAGCGGCGGCCTAGGGACAGGCCGCCCTACCCGCCGTCAGCCATTTTGAGTCGCCTCCGGGTAGCCGTTCACTCCCGGTTCCGCAGCCACGCGCGCAGGAGGTCGAGGTCCACGGGCTTGACGAGGTATTCGTCGAAGCCGGCTTCCCGGGCGTGGGCGCGGTCCGCGTCGCTGTCGTAGCCGGTCATCGCCACGAGGAACGCGCCGGTCAGGGCGGGCATGGCGCGCAGGTGGCGGGCGACCTCGTAGCCGTCCATGCCGGGCAGGCCGATGTCCAGCAGCACGACCTCGGGCGTGAACCCGGCGGCGGCGACGGCGACGGCGGCGGGGCCGGTAAAGGCCGTGCGCGTCTCGTGGCCCCGCAGGCGCTGGAGGGTGGACATGCTGCGCGCGGAGTCCTCGTTGTCGTCCACGATGAGCATCCGGCGCGGGGTGTCGCGCGCCGGCTGGCGGACTTCCGGCAGGGGCGCGGCGGCCGGGCCGGGCAGGATCGGCAGGCGCACGACGAACTCGCTGCCGCGGCCGAGCCCCTCGCTGCGGGCCTCGACGCTGCCGCCGTGCAGCTTCACGAGGCGCTGCACGAGGGTGAGGCCGATGCCCAGCCCGCCGTGGGCGCGGTCCGAGGCGCGGGTGGCCTGCACGAAGAGGTCGAAAACGCGCGGCAACAGCTCGGGGGCGATGCCGATGCCGTCGTCGCGCACGCGCACGAGGATTTCCGGCGGCTCGGCGCCGGGGGTCTCGACGCGCTCGGCGCGGAGGGTGATGCGGCAGCCGGCGTCGGAGTATTTGCTGGCGTTGCCCAGGAGGTTGCCGAAGACCTGCTCGAGCCGCGTGGCATCCGCGTGCAGATAGACCGGCCCGGGGGGCAGCGACATCGCGAACTCCTGGCCGCGCGCCCGGATGCCCGGTCGGGCGAGGTTCGCGGCGGCGTGGCAAACGGCCTCCAGCGACACCACCCGCCGCTGGAGTTCGATCTTTCCCTCGGTGATGCGCGAGACGTCGAGCAAGTCGTCAATCATCCGGGTCATGTTTTCGATCTGCCGGGCCAGGATGCGCTGCGCCTGCTCGCAAGTGTCGGCGCCCGCGTCGTCGGTCCGCAGGATCTCCGCGGCGTTACGCAGGGGTGCGAGCGGGTTACGCAGCTCGTGCGCGAGCATGGCGAGGAACTCGTCCTTGCTGCGGTCGGCCCGCGCCAGCTCCTCGGCGCGGGCCACGAGGGCGTCTTCGAGCCGGTGCCGCTCGGTGATGTCAATGAACGAGGTGATGGCGCCGGCGATCTCCCCCTGGGCGTTTTTGAGCGCGGCGATGTTGGCCAGCACCGGCACGCGCGTGCCGTCCGGCCGCTCGATGGTCACCTCCACGTCGCGCGCCGGGACGCCGGTGCGCAGGACCTCCGCCACCGGGCTCTGGTCGGGCGGCACGCGCGTGCCGTCCGGCCGCAGGAGCCTCACCGGGTCGCGGTAGGTCTCGACCCCGCAGACGGGCTCCCGGCCCCAGAGTTCCGCGGCGCGGGGGTTGTAGTGCTGGAGCACCGCGTCCCGGTCGCAGGCGAAGACCGCCATCGGCGCGGAGGCGAACAGGCTGCGGTAGCGCTCCTCGCTCTCGCGCAGCGCCTCCTCCGCCTCCTTGCGCGAGGTGATGTCCGTGTAGCTGGTCAGGATCGAGTTGGTGTCCCGGTCCAGGACCCAGCGGCAGAGCGAGTGGACGCGCCGGCCGTCCCGCGCGGTTTGGACGACCTCCCCGTTGAACTGCCCTTCCCGGAGGAGCTGCGCGACGATCTCCGCCTTTGGCCGGGGAAACTTCGTCTGGAGCAGGGCGTGGAGGTCCTCGTGCATCGCCTCCTCGCCGGTCCAGCCGTAAACCTTTTCCGCCCCCTTGTTCCACAGGCTGATCCGGTCCTCGAAGTCCCGGACGATGATGGCGTCGTGGGTCAGGTCGAGCAGCCGGGCCTTTTCCGCCAGCTCCCGGGCCGTGCTCTCGTGCGCGTTGATCTCCGCCTTTAATTGCACGTTGACGCTCTCGGCCGCCGCCGCGATCTCCTGCTGCCGGATCGAGCCGAGGATCAACGCCTCGTTCATGGCGACCACCTGTTCGTGAAACCGCGTGGTCTCGGTCACTTGCACCGTGACGCCGACGGGGCGTCCCCCGGCCATCACGGGCCACACCGTGTAGGACCAGAAGACCGGGTGCGGTCGGGACCCGTTCTGTTCCGCGTGGCTTTCCGGTTTCCCCGTGCGGAAAACGCGATCGAGCAGCCTCACGCACTCGTCCCCCACCGGCAGCAATTGGGAGAACGGCCGGCCGAGGAGGGCTTCCGCCGGCTGGTCCACGAGGCGGCCAAAGGCGCGGTTGGCGTAGCGCACGAGGTGGCCGGCCCCCTCGACCGTAACCATCGGCAGGGGCGCGTGCTCCGTGAGCGCCCGGCAGTGGCGCGACCACGCGGGCGGCTCCTCGGGCGGGGTGGGTGCCGGGTCCATCGCGGTTATCGCTTCGCCTTCGGTTCCGGCGCGGCTTCCTCCTGCTGGCCGAGCCACGTCGGGATGCCGGTGGTCAGGCCGGCGTAGTCGGTCTGGCGCGGGCCGAGGACGACCAGGCCCTGGTCGGTGATGACATACTCGCGGATGTCCTTGCTGTGGTTGCCACCGCGCATCTTGACCACGACGATCACCTTGCGGAGCTGGCCGTCAATTTCCACGTAGCGCAGCCGGATGATGTCGTCGGTGAGGAAGGAGATCGTGTAATGGCTAAACGGCATCGCGGTGAAGGTGTCCTCGATTTCAATCGTGCTCAGGATCGTCACCCCGGCGCCCGTCAACGCCGCGATCATCCGGTAGAGCGACTCGCGGAAGTCCAGGCGAAAGCCCGGCGCGAGCGCCATCTCGAAACCGACCAGCGAATCGATCACCAGCCGTTTGGCACCCACCCGCGCGACGGCGTCCAGGATCTCCTGCAAGGTTTCGTCCACGGAAAGGTCGAGTGGCCGGAGGAAGAGGATTTCGAGTCTCCCCTCCTTCTGCGGGGTTTTCAGGTTCAACCCCAGGCTGTCCGCGCGCTCCGTGTAGCCCGGCGGGCGTTCTTCAAAGATCGCCAGGATGCCCGGCTCCCCGCGGCGCAACCCCTCGTTGATGAACTGGGTCGCCAGCGCCGATTTTCCCGTCCCCGAAGGCCCGGCCACGAGCAGGCTGTCCCCCTCGAGGACGCCGCCGCCCATCATCTGGTCCAACTCGGGGATCCCCAGGGAAAGCCGACGACGCTGCGCCGGCCGCGGCTTTTGACCGATCAGTCCCAACGTGCGCGAGAACGCCTGCAACCCGTCGTCGCTGATGCGGACGGTGTGCAGCCCCGGCACGGAGGCCTGCCCGCGCAGTTTCACGACCTGGAGCTTACGCACCACGGAGTTGCGCTCCGCCACCTGCGAGAGCCAGAGGAGCCCGTCGGCGATGGTGAACACCGGGTTGTCTCGGACCTCTTCCGGCGCGTATTCGCCGACGAGGAACGTCGTGGCTTCCCAACTGGTCAGGAACTGGGCGAGCCGCGGGATGAACGTTTGCAGCTCCAGCTCCCCCGCGCTGCCCACCGCCCGGCGAATCACCGTGCGGAAGGAATCCACGACCACCAGGCCCGGGCTGACGGCCGCGACCTGCCGGGTGATTTCCTCGAAGACCGCGTCCAGGTCCTGGTTCAGGACCAGGTCGGCGAGGTTGACGAAGCGGAGACCGGTCCCGAGCTTGGAGGCGTCGAAGAAGGCATACTGCTGCTGGTAGCGCAGCATCTTCATGGCCGGCTCGCCGAGGACCGTGAAGTAGAGGGCCGGCTTCTGCGCCGTCGCGTTGGCGAAGACGATCTGGTGCGCCAGCGTGGTCTTGCCGCTGCCCGGCGCGCCCGCGATGATGTTGAAGGAGAACTCCGGGATGCCCCCGCCCAGGATGTCGTCGAGGCCGTGCACGCCGCTGGGCATCTGGCGGATCGTGACCTTTCCTGGCTGGCCCGCGACCTTTCTCGGAGGTTTGGGCGCCGCGTCTGTTTTCTTTTTCATGGCGATCTCACGGGGTGGATTCCGAACCGTCCGGGGGCAGTTTGAGCCATACCTCGCGCACCATCCGCAACGTTAGATCCTCGCCGATGAAGGCGATCAGCAGGGCGAGCAACTGGGCGACCAGCACCACGCTGCCCTCGACGATCTCCTGCGGGTCCACCCGCGCTTCGAGCTTGTCCAAACCCTCCGGGGAACCGTCGGGTTTCACCCGCACCGTTCGCAGCCACGGCACGTCGGCGCCGGCGAGGGTGAGCGAGCGGGAAAGGAGCGCCTGGAACCCGACGCTCCCCATGTAGGTCGCCAGGTGGGGGCGCAGCTTTTCCAGGACGCGAAAGGCCACCGGGGCCCTGGCTCCGGCAGGGGCGTCGCCCTCCTTCTCGAAGGCGATGAGGCATTGGGACAACTCCCGGGTTTGTGGGGTGGCTCGGTCCATGGACGACATCCGACGGCGCCCGTCGCCCTAATACATCGGCGCGGAGGCGCGCCGATGGCTGTAGAACGGTCGCGAAAAAGAATTTCCGCACCGCACCGCACGCCCGCGCCGGGCCGCCGGGCCGCCTCCCTCACCCCGCGAACGAACCTTCCACCCGCGCCGCCACGTCCCGATACCCGGAATCCACCTCGTAGATTTCCGTCATCCGCGCCAGATACCTCTCCTGGTCGCCGGCCTTCTCGTAGGCCAGGGCGGCGCGGTAGGTGATCTCCTTCCGCAGGGCGTCCATCGTCGGCAGCTTCTCGCGCGCGCCCTCGTATTGTTTGATGGCCAGGTTGGTGATGCCTTTGACCTCGAAGCACTGGCCCAGCAGGTTCATCGCCTTCACCCCCAGGCTGGGGCTCTGCGCGGCCTTCTGGAGCTCCTGGATGGCCGCGGTCGTGTCGCCGGTGCGGACGAGCTGCTCGCCCAGCTCGTAGCGGCAGGACAGGTCCGTCGGGTTGCGCTCGACCCGCCGGCGGGCATCGTCCACCTGCACGGCCGCGCGCTGGCGGCGGTATTCCTCCAGCTCACCCCCATACTGCGCGACGGCCTCGGCCGTCTCGGGCGCCACCTCGGGTTCCTCGCCCCCGGCCTCGGCGCGGGCCGCGTCCAGGGCGGCGCGGTGGGTCTCCAGCCAGTCCTCCCGGCTCTTGATCTGGTAGTCCAGGTTCTTCAGCGTCAGGTCGCTGACCTTACGCACCAGGCCGGGGTCAGAGTGGTTCGTCAGGGTGACGGCGTATTGATACCACTCCAGCGCCGCGGCGTAGTCATCCTTCTGCTCGTTGAGCGAGGCGATCTTCCGCACCACGTTGAGGCTCTGCTGGTTCTCCCCGTATTGGGCGTAGAGCTCCCCGAGTTGCGCCTCGATGGCTTCCACGCTCTTGACCATGCTGGCGCTGCGCTCCAGCGACTCGGCTTCCCCCCTGTCCTTGAGCGCGTCGCGGTAGGAGCCGCCCTCCCGGGTGGCCGTTTCCCAGCCGCCGCCGGAGATGGTGGCCGAGGCCGCGGCGTCCTTGCCGCCCTGGATGGCTTCCATGTCGGCCGGGTTCAACGCGACGATGGCGTTGTAAACGTCAATGGCCTTCTCGGGCAGGGCGATGGCGCGGTAGTGGCGCGCGAGCTCGTGCAGGATCTTCACGTCCCGGGGGTAGGCGTCCCGCAGTGTTTCCAGGGCGAAGGAGGCAACCTCCGGCATCTCCAGGGCCATCGCCGCCTCGCGCAGCAGCATGTTGGCGCCCTGGTTGGTCGGGTCCTTTTCCAACGTGTCCTCGGCGGACTCGAGGGCCGCCCGCGGGTCCTTTTTCCCGAGCCCGCCGCCGAACATGGACCGCCCGCCGCCGGACATGCCCCTGAGGAAGCCCTTGCCGCCGCCCTTGGCCAGGGCCAGCTCGGCGCGGCGGAGCACCTGGCGGCCGGCCAGAAAGTCGGGCGCCTCCTTGAGCACGGGCCGGGCGAGCTGGATGACGTAGCCGAAATTCCCCTGCTCGAACGCGCTGAAGGCCCTCAACCACAGGCTGCGGGTGTTGGGGGGGAGTTGGTTTTCGGTTTTAACAGCCATCGGGGGAATGGTCGGGGAAAGTTGTCTTATTAACGATCTCCGGGCGCGTTTCGCCAGGGAGAAAAACCGGGCGCCCCGTGCGTCCGCGCGACGGCTCCGGCCACGTCCGCGACCCGGGCGCGCAGGCCGGCCGGGGCCACGACCTCGACGTGCTCGCCCCAACCGAGCACCCAGCGCTCGACCTCCGGGGACAGGCCGACCTGGAGGGAAAGGTCCACGCCGCCGTCCGCCCGCGGGGTGGTCCGCTGGCTGGCGTGCCACGTCCGCTCCTGGACCAGCCGGGCAGCGAACGGGTCGAACCGCAGCCGGACTTCCGCCGGCGGCCCCGCGGGGGCGAAGACGCCGAAGGAGTTCGCGAGGTGCTCCTCCAGGGAGAAGTCGGTCGGCCGCTCGAAGCGCTCCCCCGTCGGCCGCAGCTCCCCCAGCCGGGATAGGGCGAAGGTGCGTAGCGGCATCTCCTGGCGCAAAACGTCCAGGCCGAAGAGATACCACCCCCCGTCAATGCAGGCGAGGTGCAGCGGGCGGACCCGCCGCAGGCTCGGCACCGCCGCGTCGAGCTTGCGGTAGCGGAACTCCACCTCCTCGCCCCGGAGCACCGCGCGGCTGGCCGCTTCGAACCCGGCGAGGTCCGTCACCACGCCGCGCCCGGCGGCGGAGGAGCGGAAGGAGATGCCCGCGGCCCCCCCGGCCGTCCCGTCGGCGCCGCCCTCGCCGTCGTCGTCCCCGTCGGAGAACCACGCGAACTGGATCTGGTCACGCAACCCCGCGGTGAGCTTGTGGAAGGCGGCGCGGAGCGGGCGCTCGAAGGGCGTGCCGCGGTATTGGCCCAACGCTTGCCGGGCCACGGCGAGCGCGACCAGCTCGCCCTCGGTGATCTGGACGGTGGGGAACTGCGCCACCGGCCGGGTGTAGCGGAAGCCGCGCGCCGCCGCGTCGTAGTCAATGGGCAGCCCGAGCCGGTCGCGCATGAAGTCCACGTCCCGCTGGATGGTCTTCGGGTTCACCTCCAGGTCCTCCCCCAAGGTCGCGCAGTTGAGCGGCCCGGCCGCCGTCCGGTCCGGGTGCGCCGCCTGCTCCTGGAGGCGCTCGTGGATACGCACCATGCGGGCCAACGGCGGGCGCGACACCGTGCCGGGAACCACGCGCGCGGAACCGTTGGGGGATTTGCGTTTTTTTCGCGGAAGCATGAACTTTTGAACACCACGGACAGCCATTGTCCGAGCACCTCCCGCAGAGTGATCGGTGAACGACTGAGAACACAAGCAAAAAACGAACTCTGACCCCCATGATGAAGCTCCCGCTCTTCCGCCCGTCCCGCCCCTCCGCCGCCGTCGTCGGTAAAGCCGGGGCGTCCACCCCGGCCACCCTGCGCCTGCCCGTCTGCGCGCCGGCGCTCGTTCACGGCAGCCTGGCGGTTTACCCTCTGCTCCGGCCGGCCAACGCTGCCCCGGTGGCGCCCTACCAGAGCCTCACCGCCGCCCTCGCCGACGGGCGCGCGCGGCTCCACGAGAGCGACGGGTTGCGCGAGACGGACGTGGAAAACCTCACCGACACCGACCTGTTCCTCGCCGCGGGCGAGACCATCCCGGGCGGCTGGCAGGACTGGACGCTCGGCGTGGACGTCATCCTTCCCCGGCGCTCCTCCCGGCGCGGGCGGCTGGCCCTGCGGGAGTTCTGCCTGAGCCCCGGCCGCTGGCGGGGTGGGGCCACCGACCGGCGGGAGGTTTCCCGCGCCTTCGGCGATGCCCGCACCGCGGTCCCGGCGACCGAGCGCGCCCTGGTCAGGCTTCCCCGCGCGCACCCCGGCGCCGTCGGCTTCGTCCTAGCGGTGGGTGGCGCGGCGCGCGCGGCCCACCTCTACGCCGGCGCCGACCTGTTCGCCGCCCTGTGGCCCGGCACGCTGGAGCGCCTGCTCTCCGCGGGCACCGTCGGCCCCGAGGGCGCGGCGGCGGCGACCGCAGCGCCCGAGCCCGGCCTGGTGTCCGCCTGGGTGGCCCGCGCCTGCCGCACGGCGGCGGAGAGCGTCGGCGATTCCCACGCCCTGACCCCGCGCGTGACCCTGCTCGGCCGCCCGGCCGACGCGGAGGGCAGCCCGGCGCGGCTGATGTCGTTGGAGACGTTGGACAACGCCCGCGGCGGCCTGTGCGTGCATCAGGCCATCGTGCCGGGGGCGCGCTGAAGGTTCCCGACCCGACCGTAACCATCCAACGCCCATGAACCTCGGCCCCTTCTGCCTGAGCCTGACGGTGAACGACCTTCAGGAATCGCTCGACTTCTACGCCAAATTGGGCTTCCAAGTCCGCGGTGGCGATGCCTCCCGGCACTGGCTGGTCCTGAAAAACGGCGACTGCGTGATCGGGCTGTTCCAAGGAATGTTCGAGCGGAATACGCTCACCTTCAACCCCGGCTGGGACCGCGACGCCCGGAAGCTCGATACCTTCACCGACGTGCGCGACCTGCAACGCCAACTTAAAGCGCAAGGTTTGGCCCCGCGAACCGAAGCGGACGAGCGATCCACCGGCCCGGCGTGGTTTCTGCTCGTGGACCCCGACGGCAACCCCGTTTTGGTTGACCAGCACGTTTAACGGGCCGTCGCCGTGGCCCCGGCAGCGAGGAACGCCAGCCATTTCCCACGCCGGCGCGTTTCCTGCACCGCGAGCCCGGCTCCCTGCAAGGCCGCCGCGACCTCGGCGCCCTGCTCCCCGGCCAGCACGCCGCTAGCGATCAGTTGGCCCCCGGGGGCGAGCGCAGGGGCGATCACGGTTGGCAGCAAGTCCACCAACAACGCGCTGAACAGGTTGGCCGTGACGACCGACCACGTCCGCCCCGCCGCCGACCAGCGCCGCAGGTCGGCGCGTTGGAGCCGCACGCGGTTCGACGCGAGCCCGTTCCGACGCGCGTTCTCCCGGGCGGTGCGAACGGCGTGCGGGTCGTTCTCCAGGCCCAGCGCCGTCCGCGCCCCGAACAACCGCGCCGCCAGGGCCAGGATGCCGCTGCCGGTGCCGAGGTCCAGCGCGTCCCAACTTCCCGGCGGCCGGATTCGCGCCGTCTCGTCCAGGAAACGCAGGCACATCGCCGTCGTGGCGTGCTCGCCGGTGCCGAAGGCCATCGCCGCTGGGATGCTCAACACGGCGCGCCGGGGGTGCGCGGCGCGCAGGGCGGCGAGTGTCGGGGCGTCCTCCGCGCCGGTGACGAGGAGCCGGCGGCCGACGCGCAACGGCCGCGCCGCGGTGGCGGCCGGCGCGGGGG
>CAXTFX010000135.1:0-9837 GCA_964243185.1 uncultured Chthoniobacterales bacterium | reverse complement strand
CCGGGGAGCACTTCCACGAAGCAGCCGAACTCCTTCACCGAGACGACGCGGCCGTCATACATCGAGCCGACCTCGATTTCCTTGGTCATGCCGTTGATGATGTCCCGGGCGCGGGCCATCGCGTCTCCGTTGTTGCTGTAGATGTTGATGCTGCCGTCGTCCTCGATGTTGATCTCGCAACCCGTTTCGGCCACGATGCTCTTGATCGTCTTGCCGCCCGGTCCGATGATGAGGCCGATCTTGTCGGGGTTGATCTTGACGGTCTCGATGCGCGGCGCGTAGGGCGACATTTCCTTGCGCGGCTGCGCCAGGACGCCGTGCATCACCTCCAGGATTTTCGTCCGGGCCTCCTTGGCGCGGCCGACGCCCTCGGCGAGCAGTTCCAGCGAGACACCGGGCAGCTTGAGGTCGAGCTGGAAACCGGTGATACCGATGTCCGTGCCACAGATTTTGAAGTCCATGTCCCCGTAGTGATCCTCGGACCCGATGATGTCCGTGAGCATCGCGTAACGGGCCGGGGCCTTGTCGTCCGCGTTGGCGAACTCGGTCACCAGTCCGACGGAGATGCCGGCCACGGGCCGGATGACGGGCACACCGGCATCCATCAGCGCCAGACAGCCGGCGCAAACGCTGGCCATCGAGGTGGAACCGTTGGATTCCATGATCTCCGCGGAGATGCGGATGGCATACGGGAAGTCCTGCGCGGACGGCACGACGGCCTCCAGCGAACGCTCCGCCAACGCGCCGTGGCCGATCTCGCGGCGCCCGGGAGAGCCGGTGCGGCCGGTTTCGTTCACCGAGAACGGCGGGAAGTTGTAGTGCAACAGGAACCGCTTGTGGGTTTCCCCGCCGGTGTAGGCGTCCACCTGCTGGGCCTCCTGGGCGCTGGCGAGCGTCGCCAAGGCGAGGGCCTGGGTTTCGCCGCGGGCAAACAGGGCGGAGCCGTGCGAGCGGGGAATAAGGCCGACCTCGCCGGAAAGCGCGCGCAGGTCGGTGGTGGCGCGGCCGTCCGCGCGTTTGCCGTGGTCCAGGATGGAGCGGCGGAACGCCTTCTTTTGCAGGTTCTCGAACGCCTGCGACACCTCGAACGGGGCCGCGTCGGGGAACGCGGTGAGGATGGCGCCCTTGACCTCGTTTTTCAGCGCGCCGACGGCCTTGCCGCGGACGGTTTTGGAAACGTTGTAAATGGCGCCCTCGATGCGGTCACCCGCCACCTGGTAGGCGATGTCGCTGAGGGCGTCGCGGACGGCGAACAACGGCATCTCGCGCTTGGTCGGGTTGACGGCGGCGGCGAGCTCGCGCTGGGCGGCGACCATGAGGGCGACCTGGGCCTGGGCAAAGTGCAAGGCGGCGATGAAGTCGCTCTCGGGCAGCTCCTTGGCCTCGCCCTCGATCATGATGGGCTGGTCCGCCGTGCCGGCATAGACGAGGTTCAGGTCGCTGCGCTCGCGCTGGGAGTGGGTCGGGTTGGCGACGAACTCGCCGTTGATCCGGCCGACGCGCACCGCGCCGACGGGACCCGCGAACGGGATGTCGGACACGCAAAGGGCCGCGGAGGCGCCGTTGATGCACAGGATGTCCGGGTCGTTCTCGCCGTCCGCCGAGAGCAGCGTGGCGATGATCTGGGTGTCGTAGAGGTAGCCCTTCGGGAACAACGGCCGCAGGGGGCGGTCGGTCATGCGGCAGGTGAGGATTTCCTTCTCGGAGGGGCGGCCCTCGCGGCGGAAGAACGAGCCGGGGATCTTGCCGACGGCGGCGGCCTTTTCCCGGTAGTCCACCGTGAGCGGGAACCAGTCCTGGCCTTCCTTGATGGAGGTGGCCGAGACGGCGGTGACGAGCAGGATGGTGTCGCCGAAGCGGAGCGTGACGGCGCCGTCCGACAGACGGGCGATCTTGCCGGTTTCGATGGTGATGGGGGCAGCGCCGACGGACGCCGTGACTTGATGGGGCATAGCTAGCTTGGGTGTTGATGGGTAACGACGGTCGCCCCCGTCGTGAACCGTTTCCCAAACTGTCCCAACCTCGGCCTTGTCTCAGAGGCTTCAACCCTCGCGAGACGGGAGGGCTGAAGCCTATGAACAAGACGCGGGCCGGACGGGGTGGAGGTCGGACGTGCGTGCCGCCGAAGGGTTTCGGTTTGGCTTACGTGAGATTCCCCTGGTTGAGAAACCAGGGCAATGCACCGCGCACTCTAGTCCAGAAGGGGTCCGGGCGCAAAAAGAGAAACGGGGCGGCGAACCGCGCAGTCGCGGACGCCGCCCCGTGAAGGGGAAATTAGACTGGCACCAACTAACGGCGCAGGCCGAGCTTGGCGACGACGGCCTTGTAACGGTCGTTCGCGGTGCGGGCGAGGTAGTCGAGCAGGGAACGGCGGGTGGCGACCATCTTGAGCAGGCCGCGGCGGGAGTGGTTATCCTTCGGGTGCGCCTTGAAGTGCTCGGTCAGCTCGTTGATGCGCGCGGTGAGCAGGGCAATCTGCACGTCGGCACTGCCGGTGTCCTTGTCGTGGAGGCGGAGCGCCTGGATGTCTGCGGTGTCGGTCGTGGCCATGATGAAAAAGGCCGGCATCTTAAGTGAAAACCGGCCGTTGGCAACCGTTAACCTGCGGCGAGTAATTTCCAGGCGGCCCGCGCCGCGAAGGCCACCATCAGCGCCGCCGTCGAGCCCTGGGTAAGCGCCTGCCAGCCCGGCGAGGCGAACCGCCGCGCCGTGCCGAGCCGCAACGTGCCGCAGAAGAGCAGGCCCCACGTCATGGCGCCCGTCAGCACGCCGACGGCGAGCAGCAGGGACGCCCCCGTCCCGAGTCGCTCCCCGCCGGTCTGCGTGCCCATCACGGCCAGCCAGAAGGCGAGGTTCCAGGGGCTCGTCAGGGCCGCCGCCAGCCCGAGCAGGAAGCCGCCGCGCGAGGAGTCGAAGCGGCCCGTCGGCTCGGTGCGGGCGGGGTCTCCCCGGCGCCGCCAGTCCCGCCCGGCGCCCTTGCCGAACGTCCACGCCAGGAACAACAACAGGGCCACGCTGACGATGCCGAACACTGGCCGGAACGCCGGCACCCCCGCCAGCAGCGCCCCGGCGCCGAGCGCCACGGCCAGGGCCCACAGAAAATCCCCCGCGCACGCCCCCAGCCCGACGCTATACGCCGGCCAGAACCCGCGCGTCAGCCCGCGCCGGAGCATCTCCGCGTTGATCGGCCCCGGCGGCCACGCGACGGACCAGCCGAGGAAGAAGCCTTTGAGCAGGAGGGGGAACACCAAAAAAGGACGAATGACAAATGACGAAACAGAGGGAGTGACGAATCAGTCAATGACTAAACGACAAGAGGGACCTTCGGGTTGGACTTCGGGTTTCGTCATTCTCTGCTCCGCCACAACGACCCCGCCCCGACCAGCGGGTGTCCGCCACGATGGCGCAGGCCGCGTGGCCGCCACCGAACTCGAGGGCGACGGCGCGCACGGCGGCGCAGCGGACAAGATTTGAGTCAATTGTCACCTTCACACCGCGTCATTGCCGTAACTTCCTGGTTACCTTTTGGTTCAACGGAATCCCGCTCAAGTTTGGGGCCACGATCTGGGAGCTACTGGGGTTGACCCGGTAGATGTGCATCTCACCAACCCGGTCCTTGCGGATATAAAGACCACCTCCATAAGAGTTGATATACCGCTGGGTGCTTCCCTGCTGCACTTCTTGGATGAGAGCTGGCGCAGGCAGATAGAAGCCCAGGTTGTCCTCGTGCTCAACTTGATACTGACCCGCGGGCAGGATGGTGGTGGAACGCCAGACCCCAAACGTCTCAACGAACGCCACGCAGGGTTCCATCAGGAAAACATAATCCTTGCCCATCGCGCCGATCTTCGTGCCCTTTCCGACCGGACGGATGGGACCGCGGTCCTTAGCCATGCACGGCAGCACGGGTAACAGCCAAAGACAGAGGAGCAAGAGAAGCCGGTTTTGCACGGTGGGGCGGGTCATTTAAGAGCAGGACCGAACCTCCGTGCCAAGTAAACAAAGCGGCTTTTTACAGCAAAGGCGCCAGGGGCCGGAACACCTGCTCGAGCACCCGCTGCCCTCGGCCACGGGCGCGGAACGTTTCCAGGTCAATCTCCTTCGCGTCGCGGGAGAAATCCGACTCCAACACCGTTTCCAGCTCCACCGCCCGCGCCGCGTCGTCCACCAGGGCGTTGAGCTCGAAGTTCAGCCGCATGGAGCGCACGTCGAAGTTCGCTGAACCGACCATCAGCCAGCGCGAATCGAAGGTGGCGACCTTGGCGTGGTTGACGCCGCGCTGATACTCGAAGATCCGCACGCCGTGGGACAACAGCTCCTCGTAGTAGGAGCGGCCGACCTGCACCAGATACGGGTGATCACCCTTGGCGGAGATCATCAGCCGGCAGTCCACGCCCCGGCCCGCGCAGAGCTTGAGCGCCGTCAGGAGCGGCTCGTAGGGGACGAAATAGCCCGCCGTCAGCCAGGCCCGGCCGCGGGCGGCGTTGAGCAGGGCCACGACGGACATCTGGATGGGATCCTCCGGGGTGTCCGGGCCGTCGCTCATCACCTGCACGAGGTGGCGGACTGGCGGATGGGCCGGGTTCGCCCGCCAGTCCGGGTAATAGCCGGGGTCCTCCAGCCGCTCCTCCGTGGCGAAGAACCAGTCGTCGGCGAAGGTGCGCTGGAGCACGCGCGCCACCGGGCCGTGCAACTCGATCTGCACGTCGCGCCAGAAGCCGTCCTTCGGGTCCTGTCCGAGGTATTCCCGGCCCACGTTCATCCCGCCGACGAAGGCTCGCTCGCCGTCAATGACCTGGAGCTTGCGGTGGTTGCGCAGCGAGATGCTCCAGCGGTTCTTGACCGGACTCGCCGTGCGGAACCACGCGAACCGCCCGCCGGCCTCCGTCAACGGCCGGAAGAAGCGCGCCGGCGTGCTCCAGCTCCCCGCCGAGTCCACCAGCACGCGCACCTCCACGCCCCGGCGGGCGGCGGCCACCAGGGCGTCGCGCAGCGCCGTGCCCGGCGCGTCGTCGTTCCAGATGTAGAACTCGACGTGGACGTGCCGTTGCGCTTCCTGAATACGCCGTAACAAGGTCGGGTAAAAGGTGTCCGCGTTGACGAGCACGCGCACCTCCGCCGCGGCGCTGGTCTTGTGCTCGTTGATGCGCGCCAGCAGCCGGGAAAGGGCCGCGGTCTCCGGGTCCAGCGCGGGGAAGACCGCCCGCGCCGCCCCGTCCTCGTCGCGGTCGCCAGGGCCGGTGACGTGCCCGGACTTGCTCTGCTCGTGCCGCCGCAGCCGGTGGCGGTTGACCCGCGTGCTGCCGAGGAGCAGGTAGGCCAGCGGCCCGAGGTAGGGGAACAGGAAGACCGACCAGAGCCACGTCAAGGTGGAAACGGGGTCCTTCGGCGCCAGGACGATGAAGGGCACCATCGCCCAGGAGATCGCCCGGCCGACCCAGCGGGCGATTTTGTATTTCTTGAGGACACGTCGGGAGCGGGACATACGCGGAGGGTTTTTAGCCACGGACGGACAGAGCCGGCCGGAGGTGCCCACGAAAGACCCGAAACACCGCGAAAGACAGGGGGAAGAAGGCGGGGAGAGGGTTGTTCTTTCTCTTCTCCTTCCGGGCGCTCGGGGTGTTCCGTGGGCACCTCCGGCCCCCCGCATCCGTGGCTGGTTCATCTCCCGGGCGTCCCCGTTGCGCGTGATGTGTTTGAGGGGAAAACTCTCGCCGCGGCGGGACGTCGCCGGCGGGACCGGCTCAAACGGTGCCGGAGTTCGACCCGACCGTTCCGCCCGCCGCGGCCCAGGCGACGGCGTCCTCCAGGGCCTCCTCGCCCCAGAACAGTTCGCCGTCCCCCACCCAGCAGTTCGGGGCGCCGAAGATGCCCAGGGCGACCGCCCGCTCGGTGTTGGCCCGCAGGAGGCCGCGTTGGGCCGGCGCCTGCGCCTGCGCCATGACGTCGGCGGCCGGCTGGCCCAAGCCGGCGAGGATTTCCGCAATCACCTCGGGTTCACCAATCTCCCGGTCCTCGCCAAAGTTCGCCACGTAAACGCGCCGCGCGTAATCGCCCGCCCAAGGCTCCTGGGCGATGGGGCAGGCCACCCTCGCCGCCAGGGTGCTGGACCGCGGGAAACGGGAGGGCCGGCGCCAGGGCAGGGCGTGCTTGGCGCAGAGCCGCTCCAGGTCGCGCCACATGTAGGCGCCGCGCCTGGGGTTCAGGTTGAAAGGCGAATCGCCCCAACCTTGCAGGGCGAAGATGGGACCGAGCAGGAAAGGACGCCACCGGAGCCGCACCCCGGCCCCCCGGCAGAGCGCCTCGATCCGCATGGCGGCGGGGTAGGAATACGTGCTGGCGAAGTCGAACCAGAACTCCAGCGGCCTCCCCGCGGCGTGGCCCGCTTCATTATGGTGGGCGGGCACGGCGTTCACTAGGCACGTTTGGCGGGTTGCCGAGGGTGGTCACGCCACGCGGTTCCGGTCGGCGCCTCAGCCCCCGGAGGTGAGGCGCACCTTTGCCCGCGCGGGGTCGCCGGGGGTGTAACCGTCGCCGGGGAGCAGGGTGAGTTTGACCTTGGTGCCGGGGCGAACGGTGGGCAAGGGCTTGACTTTCAACGAGGTCCCGGCGCTCCCGGCCGGGATGGTGACCTGGCCGGGGAGGGGTTTGTAGTCCACCCCGCCCGCCGCGCCGCCACCGACGCCGAGGTTCACGGGCAGGGCGGCGGCCGTGTCGCCGGTGCGGTTGACCTGGAAGCGGGCCGGCGCGGCGCGCGTGGCCTCCGGCTGGTCGGCCGTGACGGTGCAAACGGTCATGGGCGCGGGCGCGCCGGTCTGGCCGCGGGTGATGCCGGAGAAGAATTCGCGCCAGACCTTCTCGGCGGTGCCGGGGTGGAGGGTGTGGTCGCTGTCGGCGTAGAGGGTGAAACGGACCTCGGCGCGGCCGCCGGAGAAAACCTGCGTGGTGCGCGGGCCGTCGGTCTCGGTGCGGGTGGGGAAGGGGGCGTTGCCGAAGACGCCGACGAAGTATTGCACCTGTTCGCGGACTTCCTGGTTGAGCGGCTCGGTGCCGTCGAGCAGAGTCTCGCGGTCGTTGCCCCAGACCCACACGGGCAGGGGGACCACGCGGTCGAGCCGGCTCAGGGGGACGTCATACGCGGGATACCAGGAGGTGAACCAGGAGCCGCTCCAGGGTGAATACGCGGCGGGAACCTCGGGGTGGGCGCAGAGGAACTGGAGGGCCATCGCGCCGCCGTCGGAGAAGCCGGTGAGGAAGACCCGGTTCGGGTCGGCACGGCCCTCGGCGACGAGCTGGTTGATGAGGGCGAGGAGGAACCCGGTGTCGTCCGGAGCGGAGCCGTCGAAATAGAAGTCGTGCCAGGCGAAGTTGCCGTCGTTGCCGATGGGGTCCCCGCCGTTGGGGAAAACGGCGAGGAAAGCGCCGGTGGCCTCGGCAACGGCGGGCCATTCCGAGGCGGGTCCGAAGGAGTCCCCGCGGTTGTTGAACCCGTGCAGGGCCACGACCAGCGGCGCGGGGCGGCCGGCGGGCAGGGCGGCCGGGGCAGCCTCGAACCACACGCGCGTCTGGCCGCCGAAGGTCATCGTCCGTCGGGTAAGGGTCTGGGCGCGGGCGGAACCGGCGGGGAGGAGGGCGAGGACCGCGAGGAGCGCAAGGAAAGCTTTCATGCGGGGAGCGAGTTGAGCAAAGCCCGGGCCGGAGCCAAGTGAAATCCCCGCCACCCGGCCGCGCGCTCCCTTGACCGCCCGGTCAGATCGAGTAGGCCGCCGGTTCCTCCGCGGGCCGGACGGCGAGGCCGAGGAGCCGGCGGAAACCGGGGCGCATCCGGTCGAGGAGGGCCAGGTTGTTCTGAATCTTGGCCTGGAGCATCATGCCCGTGACGTAAGCGTAGAGTTCCCGCGCCTTGACGGCGGGGTCCTCCCGTGGGCAGAGGTGGCCCTCGCGGGCAAGGTCGCGCAGGGCGCTCTCCAGGTAGCGGCAGGAGCGTCCCGTCATCTCCTCGGCCTTGCGGCGGATGTTCTCGTCCATCGTGGAAACCTCGCAGCCGAGCGAGCCATAGGGGCAGCCGCAGACCCGGCCGGCACGGGCGTATTGCTCGCGCTGGGAGGTGATGAGCACGTCGAGGTAACGGTCAAATCGCTCCAACGGAAGAACCTGCGGAGAAAACGCGCGGTCGAGGGCCGCCTGGGAGCGCTGCCAGTGCTCTTCAAAGGCGGCGATGGCTAGGTCGGACTTGGAGGGAAAGAAGTGGTAGAACGAGCCTTTACGGGCCCCGGCCCGGGTGCAGATATCGTCCACGGAGACGGCGCCGTAGGAGTTGCCCCAGATCAGTTCGGCGGCCGTTTCGAGCAGTTTCTGGCGGGTGCCGCAGGCCGGTCTCATCGTCCCGCAACGTAGCGGACCGGGCGGTCAAGGGCAAGGGCGGGCCGGGCGGCGCGGGCCGGGATTCGCGCACTTTTTCCCGTTGGCATACGGACGGCGCGGGGGCCGGGAGCGAAATGGTGTCGAACCAATCCCACCAATCCTTATGCCAGACGATACTTTCTCCACCAGCACCACCGGCGAAGCGCACGAGGGCGCCGAGCACGCCCAGGAAGCCGCCAGCGATTTCAAGAGCGCCGCCCAGGGCGCCGCGCAGGACCTCAAGGGCCGGGCGCAGGACCTCAAGGGCGCTGCCCAGCAGCGGGCCTCCGAATACAAGGACAAGGCCCAGGAGTTCGCTGGCCAGGCCCAGCAGAAGGCCCAGGAGTTCGCCGGTCAGGCCAAGCAGAAGGCCGACGAATTTAAGGGGCAGGCGCAGGCCGCCTTCGACGACGCCAAGGTCAAGGCCCGCACGTTCCAGGAGGACGGCGAGGCTTACGTCCGGGACAATCCGACCCGCGCCGTGCTCACGGCCCTTGGCGTTGGGTTCTTCGTCGGGCTGATCTTCCGTCGTTAAACCCGAAGTGTCCCCGCGCCGCGGAGGGGCCGTTGCCGACAGTTTCAACGGCCCGACCCCCCGGCGCATCCGTTTCGGGGATCGTCACTTCCTCCCACCGATGCCCACGCTCAAACCGGTTTCCGGCTCCCACGACCGACCGGGTTTTTTCGAGAGCCTGTCCCAATACGCTGGCTCTGCCGCGGACTATTTCGGAGCGCGCTTGTCGCTCCTCGGCATCGAGTTTAAAGAGGCCGCGGGCAACTACATTAAGCTCATTATCCTGGTGGTGACCGCGCTGATGTTCCTGGTCTTCGGGCTGGTCTTCTTCGTCGTGTTCCTGATGTTTGCCATCCAGCGGCTCACGCATTGGGATTGGCTGTGGATACTGGGTGGCTTCTTCCTGTTGAGTTTCGCGGCGACGGCGGGCTGTCTGTTCCTTGCTTGGGGCCGGTTGAAAACCAAGGCGCTGTCGCAGACGATCGAGGAGTTCAAGAAGGACAAGCAATGGCTAACGACGAAACCAATCCCGAGCAGCGCAAACGCGAACTGACCGCCCGGCTCGACCGCGCCCGGACGAACCTTCGGCGTGATCTCAGCCACGTCCGCTACCGCTCCGCCTTCGGCGACCGGACCCGCGAGAGCGTGCGCCGCCACGCCGGAAGCTGGCTGGCCGGCGGGCTGGTAGCCGGTGGGTTGGCGGGCTGGCGGCTGCTGCGGCCGGGGCCGAAGGTGAAGAAGGTTTACATTGACGCGAACAGCGGGCAGCCCGTGAAAGAAGCCAAGGAGGCGAAAGCCGGCTTTTGGATGGGGATTATCTCGGTGGGATTCAACTTGCTCCAACCCGCGATTGTCGCCGTCATCCAGAAGCGGCTGCTCTCCCTGGCCAACCAGGAGAACAAACAGGTGGCGCAAGAGGC
>CAXTFX010000134.1:0-9947 GCA_964243185.1 uncultured Chthoniobacterales bacterium | reverse complement strand
CCACGGTCCCCGCGCCCCGACATGTCGCCGCCCCTCGCCGCCGCTGCCTCCGGTCCCCAGCCGCCCGGGTGGCTGATCCTGCCGTTCCTCGCGTTGCTGGCGGCCATCGCGGTGCTGCCGTTCGCGGCGCGGGCGTGGTGGGAGCGGTGGTATCCGGGCGTCAGCGTCGCGCTCGGGCTGGGCGTGGCGGCCTACTACGTCGCCGGGCTCGGCGCGGGCGGGCAGGTCGTTCACGTCCTGCACGAATACGTTTCCTTCCTCGCGCTGGTGGGTTCGCTCTTCGTCATCGCCGGGGGCGTCCACCTCCGGCCGCGCGGGGAGGCCACCCCGCTGGCGAACTGCGCGTGGCTGCTGGCCGGGGCGGTGCTGGCCAACGTGCTGGGCACGACGGGCGCCTCCATGCTGCTCATCCGGCCGTTCATCCGGGTCAACCGGGTGCGGATGACGGGGTTTCACGTCGTCTTCTTCATCTTCCTGGTGGGCAACGTCGGCGGCTGCCTGACGCCCATCGGCGACCCGCCCCTGTTCCTGGGCTACCTCAAGGGCGTGCCCTTCGGCTGGGTCGCGCAATGCTGCTGGCCGGCGTGGATCCTGGCCGTGGGCGCGCTGCTGGCGATCTTCTACGTCCTGGACGCGCGCAACTTCCGGCGCGTTCCCGCCAACGCGCGCGCGCCGGCCGCGCCCGCGGCGGGGGGCTGGCAGGTGGACGGCCTGCCCAACGTGGCGTTCCTCGCCCTGGTCCTGGGCGCCATCTTCGTTTCGCGGCCGACGGGTCTGCGCGAGGGCCTGATGGTCCTGGCGGCCGTGGGTTCGTGGGTGACGACGCCGCGGCGGGTCCACGAGGCCAACGAGTTCCGGTTCCACCCCATCCAGGAGGTCGCCTGGCTCTTCGCGGGCATCTTCCTGACGATGCTGCCGGTGCTCGACCTGCTCGGGGCGCACCCGGACGCGCTCGGGCTGGACCGGGACCTGAAGTTCTACGGCTACACCGGGGCGCTCTCCGGCGTGCTGGACAACGCGCCGACGTATCTGGCCTTCCTCGCCGCGGCGCTGGGCCGGGCCGGGCTGTCCGTGGACCGGCCGGCGGACGTGGCGGCCTTCGCAGCGGACCCGGCCGGGGCGCGCACGCTGCTGGCCATCTCCCTCGGCGCGGTGTTCTGGGGGGCGGCGACCTACCTGGGCAACGCGCCGAACTTCATGGTCAAGAGCATCGCCGAACACGCGGGCCGCGAGGTCCCGGGCTTCGTGCCCTACGTGTGGCGCTACGCCCTGCCGATCCTCGGGCCGGTGCTCGTGGCGGTGGGCTGGGTGTTCTTTTGGTGAAGGGCGACGGGTCCCGCTCACCGCCGCACGGCGTCGAGCACGGCGGCCAGCTCGTCCAACCGGTAGGGCTTGCCCAGGACGCCCGCGAACCCGTGCTCGGCGTGGCGGCTGACGATGGGATCGTGGGCGTAGCCGCTGGAAACGATGGCGTGCACGCCGGGGTCCTCCCCGCGCAGGGTGGCCAGCACCTCCCGCCCACCCATGCCGCCGGGCACCGTCAGGTCGAGGATGAGCAGGTCAAACGGCCGCCCCTCCGCCCGCGCGCGGCGGTAGGCGTCCACCGTCTCCGCCCCCGACGACGTGACGACGACCTCCGCGCCGAGGTAGTCGAGCATATCCCCGAGGAGCGCCTGAACGGCAGGTTCATCGTCGAGGACGAGGACGCGGGGGGGCGGGAAGGATGAAGGTGGAAGGATGGAAGATGAAGGCGGAGTTTCGGAAGGAACGCCCCGCGCGGGTCCTCTGCCTTCATCTTCCATCCTTCCACCTTCATCCTTTTCTTCGGCCGCCGGCAGGAACAGCCGGAAGACGCTGCCCACGCCGGGCACGCTGTCCACGCTGAGGTGGCCGCCGTGGCGCTTGGCGATGCTGTAGCTCGTGGCCAGGCCCAGGCCGCTGCCGCCGGGTTTGGTGGAGAAGAAGGGGTCGAAAATCTTCTCCAGGTGCTCGGCCGCGATGCCGCCGCCGTCGTCCGCCACAGAGATTTTCACGTGCCGGCCGCCGGGCCCCGCGGGCAGGACGCCCTCCGCCAGGACGAGGTTCTCCGCGCGGACCTCCAGGGCGCCGCCGTGGCGGCCCATCGCCTGCACGGCGTTGATGGCCAGGTTGTTGAGCACCTGGGAGAGCTGGCCCGTGTCCGCCTCCACCGGCCACAGGTCCGGGGAAAAACGGAAGCTGACGCGCACGGGGGAACCGTGCAGGGCGAAGCCGACGGACTCCCGGATGATCTCGGGCAGGCGGGCGAGCTTTTTCAACGGCGCGCCGCCCCGGGCGAACGTCAGCAGTTGGCCGGTGAGGTCCCGCGCGCGGGCGCAGGCGCGCTCGGCCTGGTCGAGCTTGTCGTCGGTGGGCGTGCCCGCGCAGTCGCGGCGGGCCAGGGAGACGTTACCCAGGATGGCGGTGAGGATGTTGTTGAAATCGTGGGCGATGCCGCCGGCCAGGATGCCCAGGCTATCCAGCTTGGAGGCCTTCCGCATCTCCGCGGCGAGGCGCTCCTCGTCGGTCACGTCCCGGAAGACGCGCACGACGCCCGCCAGCCCGCCGTCGTCGTCGAGCACGGGGATGGAGGCCTTGTCAATGAGCCGGCGCTGGCCGTCCGCGCCCTCCAGCCAGACGTGGTGGCGCCGGTCGTCGGGAGGGGGACGCTCGGGGTCGGGAGCCGCCGGGTCCACCCCGTGGGGCGCGCCGCCCTCGGGCTCCTCGAAGGTGCGGAAGACTTCGCGCAGGGGCCGGCCGATGCTCGCGTCGGCGGGGAGCCCGGTGAGGGTTTCGGCGGCGCGGTTGAGCAGGACGACCCGGCCGTCGGGGTCCGTGGTGATGACGCCCTCCGCCAGGGCGGCGAGGGTGACGGCGAGGCGCCGGGTCTCCGTGGCCAGGGCGCGGGCGTTGCGCTCCCGCTCCAGGGCGAGGGCGAGGGCGGCGGCGGCCAGGAGCAAATGGCTCGTTTCCGTCCCGTCCCAGCACCGTTCCCCGTCGGTGCAGGCGAAGCCGAGGCTGCCGTGGAGCTGGCCGTGGACGAGCAGGGGAGCGAGGAGGATGGAGCGGGCGCCGCAGAGGTCGAGCAGCCCGCGCTCGGTGCCCCCGAGCTGGGCGGCGAGGGCCTGGACGGGCTCGCCGCGGGCGAGGGTTTCCGTCCACGCCGGGGAGAGTTCATCGGCGTGGATGCGCTGGGCGTTGAGGTCGCCCGGCGGGGGGACGCCCGGGGCGCACCAGTAGAGATCCTCGTGGACCAGGGGGGAGCCGCCGGCGGGGTCGGGCTGGAAGCGGAAGGAATAAACGCGGCTGGCGCCGGAGGCCTCGCCCAACAAGGTGAGCACGCGGGGGAGCACCGGGGCCACCGTCGGGTTCCGCAGCAGCTCGCGCTGGATCTCCGCCAGGGCGGCCAGGTAACGGTCGCGCAGGCGCAGGGCTTGCTCGACGGCGATGCGTTCGGAGACGTTGTAGGCCATGACCAGCCGGGCGGGCCGGTCCCCGTAGGCCGTCAGCCCGTTGGAGGTGACCTCCACGTCAATGAGGCTGCCGTCCCGGCGCCGGTGGCGCCAGAGCAGGCGGCCCGGGGCGTCGGCGGGCAGGCGGACCTCCACCAGCAGGGAGGGCACGTCCTCGGGCGGGCGGATGTCGGCCAGGGTCATGCCGCCGAGGAACTCTTCCTGCGAGTAACCGTAGAGGCGGACGGCGGCGCGGTTGACGGCCAGGAAGCGCAGGGTTTCCAGGTCATAGACCCACATCGGCTGCGGGCTGGCCTCGAACAGGTCCCGGTGGCGGGCGTCGGCGGCTTCCCCCTCGGCCTGCCAGCGGACGCGGACCTGCCGGCGCAGTTCCAGCTCGTCCATGATGATCCCAGCGAGGTCGCCCAGGCTGGCGCGGTCGGCCGTCGCCCACGCCCGCGGCCGGCGGTCCACCACGCAGAGGGAGCCGAGGATGGAGCCGTCCGGCGCGGTCAAGGGCGCCGCGAGGAACGCGCGCAGCCCGAAGGGACCGGTGACGAGCGGGTGGTCGGCCCAACGGGGCTCCCGCGCGGCGTCGGTCACCTCGTAGCCCCCGCCGGCCGCCACGACTTCGCCGCACAGGGAGAGCTCGCGACGCATCTCGTCGGTCGCCAGGCCGTGGCTGCTCTTGAACCACACGCGCCCGCCGTCCACGAACCCGAGCATGACCACCGGCACGTCGAAGAGCCGCGCGGCGAGGTCGGTGACGCGGTCAAAGGCCGACTCCGCCGGGGTGTCCAGGATTTCGTAACCACGCAGGGTGCGCCCGCGGTCCGCCTCCTCGCCTCCCGGCGCGGTGCCAAGGGGGTCCCCCTCGGGCGGGGGCGGCGGGGGCGCGGTCATCGGGAAGACCATTGTTCGCACATCGGGTGCCACGCGGCCGGTTCTTGCGCGGACACCCGGATTCGTTCCCCGCGCCCCGCCGCTACGTAGGCGATTTAGGGCGTCACGGCCACGGCCGCCGCCGTTTTCGCCCGGGCGGCCCCGACGCGGGAGACGGCGTTGAGGTAGGCGCGCGCGCTGGCCTCGATCACGTCGGTGGAGGCGCCCTTGCCCGTGAGCAGCTTGCCGCCGCCGAAGTCCACCTTCAGCGTGACCTCGCCGAGCGCGTCCTTGCCGCCGGTGACAGCCTGGACGTGGTATTCCACGAGGTGCCCCTGGTGGCCCAGGATGCGGTCAATGGCCTTCATCGCGGCGTCCACGGCGCCGTTGCCGGGGGCGGAGTCCTGGAGGGTCTCGGCGTCCTCCCCGGAGTCCCCGTTGCGCCGGCGCAGGCGCACGGTGGCCGTCGGCACCGTCGTGGTCCCGCTGGCGACGTAGAGGTAATCTAGCTCGTAGCCGTCCGGCGTGCCGCCGAGGGAGGAATCCTCCACCAGCGCGGCGAGGTCGTCGTCATAGACGAACTTCTTGCGGTCGCCGATCTCCTTGAAGCGGCGGAAGATGTTACCGATCTCGACGTCCGTTAAATCATCGTGGCCCAGGTGAACGAGCCGCTGCACCAGCGCGGCGCGGCCGGAGTGCTTCGTTAACGGCAGCTCCGTCCCGCCCCAGCCGACCTCCTCCGGGTCCATGATCTCGTAGGTCGTGCGGTTCTTGATCATGCCGTCCTGGTGGATGCCGGAGGAGTGCGCGAAGGCGTTTTCGCCGACGACGGCCTTGGAACGGGGCACGAGCAGGCCGCTCATGCGGGCGATCAGGCGGGAGCTTTTGAGGATTTCCCGCGTGTGAACGTCCGTGTGGACGCCGCCGAAGAAATCGCCGCGGGTTTTCAGGGCCATGACGACCTCCTCCAACGCGGCGTTGCCGGCGCGCTCGCCGATGCCGTTGATGGTGCCCTCGACCTGCCGGGCGCCGGCGCGGACGGCGGCCAGGGAGTTGGCTACGGCCATGCCCAGGTCGTTGTGGCAGTGAACGCTGAGGACGGCGTCCGCCAGGATGGGCACCTCGCGGAACAGGTAGGCGACGAGTTCCCCGAACTGGTCGGGCACGGCGAAACCGACCGTGTCCGGGATGTTGATGGTGGTGGCACCGGCCTCGATGGCGGTTTTGACGACGCGGGCGAGGAACTCGGGTTCGGTGCGCGAGGCGTCCTCCGGGGAGAACTCGACGTCGTCCGTCAGCGCCTTCGCGCGGCGGACGCCCTCGGCGGCGAGGCGCAGGATCTCGTCGTGCGCCTTACGTAACTTGAACTCGCGGTGGATTGCGCTGGTGGCCAGGAAGACGTGGATGCGCCCGCGCTCGCCGGCCGGTTTGACCGCGGCGCCGGCAGCGTCAATGTCGTTGGCGACGCACCGGGCCAGGCCGGTGATGACGGGACCGCGGACTTCCTTGGCGATGGTCTGGACGGCCTCGAAATCGCCGTCGGAGATGCACGGGAAACCGGCCTCGATGACGTCCACGTGGAGGCGGGCCAACTGGCGGGCGACCTCCATTTTCTCGCGCAGGTTCATGGACGCGCCGGGGCATTGCTCGCCGTCGCGCAGGGTGGTGTCGAAGATGATGACTTTGTCGGACATACGAAGTGGGAAGGCGGAAGTGGGAAGGCGGAAGTGGCGCAACCGGGGCATGGTGCCGCGCCGGGGACGGACGGGAAGAGTTGGGGACCCCGGCCCGCGTGCCGTTCGTCAAACGAAACGACCCCTGCGCGGGCGACCTGGAAAAAGGGGTGAGGGTGGGTGATTAGCGGGTGGCCAACCCGAGCCGCGGCAGGGCCACGAGCGCGCCGGGCCGGCCGGCGGGGGCTGGGCGGGTGCCGTGCGAAAGGATTGCCGCCGTTGCGATCACGACGCGGAGTTTACGGGCGGACGCCCTCCGCGCAACGGAAAAACGCATCCCCCGGGGAACGACTCCTGCTTGGGACCCTGGCGAAATGTCCGTCTCCGCCGTCACCACCCGCCGGGAAGATATCCCCGGCGAGAGCCGCGTCGCGCTCATCGGGGTGCACGCCATGCGCTACCTGCCCGGCTGCGTGTTGTCGTCGGCCGACCACGAGCAGCTCATGTGGTATTCGCACATCCTGCCCGACGGGATGAACGACGTGTCGGACTGCCTGCGCCCGCGCGTGCTGGTCTCCGGCGAGGTGCTCCACATCGTCGCCTGCGCGTTCGACGCCTTCGATTTCAACGCGGTCGGCCAGTCCTCCCACGAGACGCCGGGCGGCATCGCCTGGGACGGGGAGAACGTCGGGGCGTGGTCCTCGTTCTTTTCCGCAATTCTGAGGATCGCGGAGATGTCCGAGGCGCACTTCCCGCCTGGCCCCTACGTGTTCGCCCCCGGCGAGCGGGTGCCAATCTTTCACGTGCACTTCGTCACGCTCTGGCGCTACGTCTTGCGCCGCCACCCGGACCGGCCCTCGCAGGAGACGGATTTTCAGCTCCTCGGGGAACTGGACCTTTACAGCCCGCTGCTGCCCCGCGCCGTGAAGGGCGCCGCCCCCACCCCGGCCGCCGCCCCGCGGGAGCGGGATGCCTACGCCGCGCCGACCCGGGCCGGGACGGTGCGCGTCAAGGCCGACGAGCCGTTCTCCCCCGCCGTGCGCAAGCGCCGACCGGGGACGATCTCCCTCTCCCCCGCCTTGCGTAAGCTCACCACGCGCAGCCTGCTGCGTCGCACCGAGGCGTCCCCGCCGGAGCCGACGCCGAAAAACTAAGGGCGCCCACCCCCACCGCGGCGCCTTGCTCCCGCCGGCCCACCCGTTCTAAGGTCCGGGCCCATGTCGCCCCCCGACCCCGCCAACCTGCCGCGCTGGACGTTGCCGGAACTCGACGCCGACACCCGCGAGGCCGCCCGCGCCCTTTCCCACGACGTCGGCCTGCCCGCGCCGCTGGCCCGCGTGCTGGCCGCGCGCGGCCTGGGCGACCCGGACGCCGCACGGGGCTTCCTCAGCCCGAAATTGGGCGGGTTGGCCGACCCGTTCGAGTTGCCCGACATGGGCATCGCCATCGAGCGGATTCACGAGGCGATCACGCGCGGGCAGCGGGTGGTCTTCTACGGGGATTACGACGTGGACGGCGTGACCTCGCTGACGCTGTTCCAACGCCTGCTCACGGCCTACGGCGCCGATTCCAAGACGTTCCTGCCCGGCCGCATGGAGGAGGGCTACGGTCTGAGCACGGAAGGAGTCGCCCGTTGCGTGGAAACCCTGCGGCCGGAACTGCTCGTCGCCGTGGACTGCGGCACGGCCTCGGTGAAGGAAATCGGCGGCCTGCGCGCGGCGGGAACGGACGTGCTCGTCTTCGACCACCACGAGGGCAAGCACGAACGGCCGCCGGCCAACGCGCTAGTTAATCCGAAGATGGGTGATGATTACCACTACCTGTGCAGCGCCGGCATCGCCTTCAAGGCCTGCCATGCCCTGCTGAAGACCCGCCCGCTGCCGGGCTTCGACCTGAAGGATTTCCTGGACATCGTCGCCCTCGGCACGGTTGCCGACATCGTCCCCCTGGTGCGCGAGAACCGCATCCTCGTGAAACGCGGTCTGCGCCAGTTGGCGAACTCCCGTTGGCCCGGCGTGCGCGCCCTGGTCGAGGTCGCCGGCATCGTGGACAAGAAGCTCAACCCGCAGGACATCGGCTACAAGCTCGGGCCCCGCCTCAACGCCGCCGGCCGGCTCGCCTCCGCGCAGGGCGCGCTGAATTTACTGTTAACGGACGACCCCGAGCACGCCGCCGTGTTGGCGGAGGAGTTGAACACGCAGAACCTCGAACGCCGGCAGGTCGAGGCGCGGGCGCTGGCCGAAGCGCAAGCGCAACTGGATGTGCTGGAAGGTTTTCCGAGGGATCACGCCGCCATCGTCGTCGGCGCGCGCGGCTGGCACCCGGGCGTCGTCGGCATCGTCGCCGGCCGCCTGATGCGGACGCACCACCGGCCCACGCTGGTCATCGGCTTCAACGACGACGGGCTCGGCAAGGGCAGCGGGCGTAGCATCGAGGGCCTGTCGCTGGTCGCCGCCCTGGACGCCTGCGGCCACTTGCTCGACAAGCACGGCGGGCACGAGATGGCCGCCGGGTTGTCCATGCAGGAGAATCGTTTCCCCGAGTTCCAGACGCTGTTTCAGGACGTGGCCCGCGCCGGGTTGACCGACGAGCAGCTCCGCCCCCGCCTGCGCCTGGACGCCGAGGTGCGCCTGGACGAGCTCGACGCCGAGTTCCTGTCCGCGCACGAGGAGCTACAGCCCTTCGGCACGGGCAACTACCAGCCGACCTTCCTCCTGCGCCGCGTTCAGCCGATGGGCCAAGTTCTAACGCTCAAGGAAAAGCACTACAAGTTCGCCCTGCGCGCCACCCCGCACCTGAACTCCCCGCCGGCCGCTTCCTCCGCCTCCTGGCGCCCGGCGCTGAAGTGCATTTACTTCAACGCCGCCCCCGCCCCGCTCCCCCCGCCGCCGTGGGACGTGGCCATCCAGGTCGAGGCGAACGAATGGCAGGGTGCCGTGACCCTGGAAGCGCACGTCCAGGCGGTGCGGGCGGCGGAGTGACGGCGCTCGACAAATGCGGGGCGGCCGTTCACCTTTCAACCATCATGACGACGACCGCCACGCGCCAATACCTCACCGATGAAGCCGGGAATAAAGTCGCGGTCGTTCTGCCCATCGGGGAGTATGAAGAGTTAATGGAAGATTTAGATGACCTTGCTTATTTGGCCGAGCACCGGGATGAACCCACCCGCCCGTTGTCAGAGTTCCTTGATGAATTGAAAAAAGAAGGTCTTTCTACGAATTAAGGCTTGACACGCGCCACCGGGCTTCCAACGGGCGGAAGGATTATGTCCTACCGAATCGAAGTTTCCCGTTCCTCGGAGAAAGACGTCCGTCGGCTATCAACCGAGATGGGGGAGCGAATCGCCACCGCAGCTAATGCCTTGGCTGACGATCCACGACCGGTGAACGTTCGCAAATTGGCAGGTGAGCGAGATGAGTATCGCGTCCGCGTCGGCGACTACCGGGTGATCTACGAGGTTCTTGACGACCAGAAACGGGTCATCGTCCGCCGAGTTCGTCATCGTCGGGAAGTTTATCGCTCCTAGGGCGTCACTCCTGGCATGATCTCCCACGAACACCTGCTCTCCATCGTCAAGCGCTTGCCTTTGGGTTATCAGCCTTTAGGCGCCGACGACCGTGGTCGAGATGAGGATGACTGGCCGGGGGATTGTTCCAGCGGCTGCATCCACTACGCCATTCCGGGGGGTTCACTCGGGACAAACTGGGGCATTCGCACCAACCCGCGCAGGCACCGTTGGGGTCTGCTGACCTTTGAGCACCAAAGCTGCCGCGAGTTCGATGACGGCCACGGCGACGAAACGCCATGACGACGGAGACATCCCCCGCTCCGCCGTCCCTCCTCCCCGCCACCCCCCTGGCCGATGTCCCCGGCCTCGGCCCGGTGCGGTGCAAGCAACTGGAGCGCCTCGGCCTGTTCA
>CAXTFX010000133.1:0-9951 GCA_964243185.1 uncultured Chthoniobacterales bacterium | reverse complement strand
CCTCCGACCACAAGCGCTACGACATCTTCGGCTCCGGCGGCGGCGAGCGCGAGGCCGTCCGGCTCAAGGTCCCGCTCCTGGGGCAGGTGCCCATTGACATCGCCACCCGCGAGGGCGGGGACCGCGGTCTGCCCGTGCTGCTGGCCGAACCGGCCGGCGCGGTGGCCAAGGAATTTGCGACCATCGCCCGGCGCGTGCGGGAACGGGTGGAAGGGTGAGGGCCGGGCGGGTGGTCCATCTCCGCCGGACGGCGCCGCTTCCGCATCCCCCGCCGCCCGCCGCCCGATAATTTGCGTTGAACCCCGCGCGCTTTTCCGCTTCTCTAGCGGGGTTCCACCCCCAATCGCCCCGGTTGCCGCCATTTCCGTGGCCGGGCGCGCCCCCTGCTTTAGCCTCATTATGCCGATATTTCTTGCCCCCGAGAAAGGCGCCACCGTGGCCGACCCTCCCGCCAACACCTCCGGCGACCTGGTAACCAACTCCGTCCTCTACAAGGAATTCCTCGCCGAGCGGGAGGAAATCCTCCGCCACAAGTGGCTGGAATCCGAGAAGGCCGGCCATGACATCGGCTTCGAGAAGGCGCTCCTGGACTGGATCGTCAAACACCGCTCCACCTGGCGCGAGCGCCGCCGGGACGCCGCCCGCCACGTCGTCGCCCTCGCCGCCGCCGCGGCCACGGCCAACGACGGCGAGCGAACCGGCTTCGGCTCGTGAGCCCCGGTCCCGACGACGACGGCGACGACCACGCCCGGCGGGCCCTGGACGCGGCGGCCGTTGACCGGGCCCTGCGCCGGGTGGCCCTGGAGATCGTGGAGCGGGACGGGGGCGCCGGGGCCAAGCTGGCCATCGTCGGCATCCACACGCGCGGGGTCGAGGTCGCGCGGCGTTTGCGCGACCTCGTGGGCGAACTCACGCTCCCCACCCGGCCCACGCTGGGGACCCTGGACATCTCCCTGCACCGCGACGATCTGCGCCAGCGCGCCCCGGGAGCCGGCGCGGGGGCGGCCGTGCGCGCCTCGGACCTGCCGCTGGACCTGGACGAGCGCGTCGTGGTGTTGACCGACGACGTGTTCTTCACCGGGCGAACGGTGCGCGCCGCGCTTGACGCCCTGCTCGCCTACGGCCGGCCCCGGGCGGTGCGTCTGGCCGTGCTGGTCGAGCGCGAGGGCCACCGGCAGTTGCCCATCCGGCCGGATTTCGTGGGGAAAACGGTGGTGACGACCCCGACCGAGCGCGTGCGGGTGCGTTTCGGGGCGACCGACGGCACGGCGGACGGCGTCTGGTTGGTGGGCCGTTAGCAAAAAGGGTGGTCGGCCCGCTTTTTTGCTTGTCTTCGCGCCCAGCCGTTTCCCATGATGGCGACGAACCGCGGACGCAACCCCCCAAAACCCAACCCAGCATCCTATGGCGGACGACCTCTCCGAACTCACCGAAGCGAAATGGGACGCGCTCAAGAAGGGCGCGAAGATTCCCGACACCAACATCTTCAAAGCCCTGCTCGGCGGCGCGGCCAGCGTGGGCAGCGCCATCTCCGCCTACCAGAAGTCGCGGGCGGAGTGGAAGAACTTCAAGGGCGTCAACTCGGTCCTGGCCTACACCGGCGCCCTGGGCAAGCTCGACGCGGCCTTCAGCAAGTTCGCCACCATCAAGGAGTTCAAGAACCCGGAAGCCAAAACCCTGAAAACGGCCATCGAAGGCTGGCAGCGGGAGGCCCGCGCCAAGAAGGCCAAGGTAGAGCAATTCGCCAAGGACAACCTCGACGCCCTCAAGGCCAACGACGCGGCCGGCATGATCAAAAAGCTCGGTGACGCCGGTTTGATGTAGTCTCCCCGGGCCGCCGGTTCCCCGCGGGAGCGGCGGCGGCGGCCCCGCCTGGATGAATCCCCTCCCCGCGCCTCCCGCCCACGCCCCGCCGCCCGCCGCGGTCGGGACCGGCAAGGACCTGCGCGGCATCGCGGAGCTGTCGGGGGGGGAGATCACCCTGCTGCTGGACGCGGCGCGGGCCTTCAAGCAGGTCGGCAGCCGCGACGTGAAGAAGGTCCCCGCCCTGCGCGGGCGCACCCTGGTCAACCTGTTCGTGGAGCCATCCACCCGCACGCGGACCTCCTTCGAGCTGGCCGCCGCGCGCCTGTCGGCCGACGTGCTCAACATCACCGCCAGCGCCTCCTCCCTCGTCAAAGGGGAAACGCTCAAGGACACGGGGCTGACGCTCCAGGCCAACAACGTGGACTTCATCGTCCTGCGCCACCCGTCCGCCGGCGCCGCGCGGTTCCTGGCCGAGCGCCTGGAGGCCAGCATCATCAACGCCGGGGACGGCGCGCACGAGCACCCGACCCAAGCGCTGCTCGACCTGTTCACGATCCGCGAGCGCTTCGGGCGCGTCGCCGGGCTGCACGTCGCCATCGTCGGCGACATCCTGTTTTCCCGGGTAGCCCGCTCGGACGTCCACGGCCTGCTCAAGCTCGGCGCCCAGGTCACGCTCGTCGGTCCAGCCACGCTCGTGCCCCCCGTGTTCGAGCAGATGGGCGTGCGGATCGCCCGCCGGCTGGACGACGTGCTGGCGGACCTCGACGTCATCAACCTCCTACGCATCCAGCACGAGCGGCAGCGCACCCCGTATTTCCCCGGCCTGGGCGAGTTTACCGCCCTCTTCGGGTTAACGAAGGAGCGCGCCGCCCGGCTCAAGCCCCACGCGCTCGTCATGCACCCGGGTCCCATCAACCGCGGCGTGGAGATTGACAGCGACGTGGCCGACGACCTCTCGCGCTCCGTCATCCTCGACCAGGTAACCAACGGCCTCGCCGTCCGCATGGCCGCGCTCTACCACTGTGGCCTGCGCGCCCGGCCGGGAATCGAGGCGGCGGTGGCACGCTTCTAGGTCATGTCCGACTCCCTCCCGTTAACCATCATCCGCGGCGGTCGCGTGATCGACCCGGCCAACCGGGTGGACGAGATCCGCGATGTCTTCATCGCCGGTGGCTGCCTCGTCGCCGCCGGTCCGGTGGCGGACGGCGCCCGCGTGATCGACGCCTCCGGCCTCGTCGTCGCCCCCGGCCTGATTGACCTCCACGTTCACTTCCGCGAGCCCGGCCAGTCTGCCAAGGAAACCATCGAAACCGGCGCCCGCGCCGCCGCGGCCGGCGGGTTCACCACGGTGGTCGGTATGCCGAACACGCGCCCGGCCGTGGACGACCCGGCGACGGTGGCCTGGATTCGCAACCGCGCGCGGGAACGGGCCTGCGTCAACGTCTTCGTCACCGGCGCCATCACGAAGGGGCTGGCCGGCGAGGAGTTGGCCCCCATCGGCTCCCTCGCCGCCGCCGGCGTCGTGGCCATCACGGACGACGGCCACTGCGTCCAGAACCACGATCTCATGCGCCGGGCCGTGGAATACGCCCGGATGTTCGACCTGCCCGTGCTCGACCACTGCCAGGACTACTCGCTCGTCGGCGAGGGCCAGGTGCACGAAGGCTACTGGAGCACCGTCCTCGGCCTGCCCGGCTGGCCCGCGGTGGGGGAGGAGCTCGTCGTCGCCCGGAACGCCCTCCTGGCCGAGCTCACCGGCGGCGCCATCCACTGCCAGCACCTCTCCAGCGCCGGCAGCGTGCGCCTGCTGCGCGCCGCCCGCGCCCGCGGGGTCCCGCTCACCGGCGAGCTCTGCCCGCACCACATTGCCCTGACCGACGAGGCGTTGCGCGGCTTCGACACGAACTTCAAGATGAACCCGCCCCTGCGGACCCGCGCCGACGCCGACGCGCTCGTCGGGGGCGTCGCCGACGGGACCATCTCCATCCTGGCCAGCGACCACGCCCCGCACTGCGGCTTCGAGAAGGAGGTCGAGTTCGACCGCGCCCCCTTCGGCATCCTCGGCCTGGAAACGGAGTTCGGCTTGTTCCACGACCTCCTCGTCCACCGGCACCGCGCCATCGGCCTGCCCCGGCTCATCGAGCTGTTGACCGTGAACCCCGCCCGGCTCCTGAACCTCGGGGGACGCGGCACGCTGTCCGTCGGCGCCCCCGCGGACGTGACGCTGATCAACCCCGACCTGGAATGGACGGTGGACGTCACCGCGTCGGCCAGCCGTTCGCGCAACTCGCCCTTCCACGGCTGGCAGCTCAAGGGCCGCGCCGTGCGGACCATCGTGGCCGGGAAAACGGTGTGGCAACTCTGACGGGGGGCGGTCGCCGTCACCCGGGACCCGCCGCCGCTCCCACCGCCGGTTCTGGCTCGCTCAACTGCCAGAGCCTGACGTGGTTATGCTTGCGGTAGATGAGCGGGGAACGGTGCCACGCCCCGACGGGCCGCCACGCCCGGCCCGGCGCGGGCGGACGTTGGGCGACTAATCCGGAATCGTCCGTGTAAATCGCCGCGGCCGTTTGCCAACCCTCCGGCCATTCCGGCGGCGAGGGGAAGTGCTGGGACCACTCGACGTGAAACTCCGGCCCATACCACTGCGCGTGGCGGCGGCTGTCTTGAAAGATGAGCCAGACCCGGGGACGCTCGGCCGGGTCGGGATAGCGGGCGTTCAACCACCCGACCAGCCGCACGGGGGGCGCCGGTTGCGTGTGCCCACGCCAGACGAGCGGCAGCGCCAGGGCCAGGAGCACGACCGGGAGCGCGGCGGCGATCCAGGGCGGGCGGGCGGGTCCCGGCGCGCCGGTCGGCGTCGGGAACGTGCGGCCGCGCGCCGCGGCCCGACCCAGGACGTAGCGGCCGGCCTCCCACCAGCCAGCCAGCGCGGGCAGGAGCAGCAACGGGAAGACGGGCAGGTAGTATCGCTGGTCGGGCGGCAAACAGCAGAAGACGATGCCGACATAGACCGCCACCCACACCACGCTGCCCCGGAGCCGGACCGCGACGCCGGCCGGGCGTTGGCGCCAACACAGGAACCAGCCGGCCCCCAGCAGGGTGAAACCCACGGCACCCAGGGCGCGGTTCTCCGAGAACGCGAACCCGCGCGTGAACCAGCCGCCGAAGTGCAGCCACGCGCGCTGGACCAGGGCCCCGCCCGTCTGCCCCGTCGCGCCGACGAACGCCTTGGGCTGGTCCAGCCGCCACGTCCACTGGTGCCACAACTGCGCCGGGTAGGCCCACGCGCGGCCACCCGCCTCCGGCCAGCGGGATTGGAGGATCATCGTCGGCAGCAGCCAGACCAGGCAGCCGGCGACGAACACCCCGAACGCGGGCCCCCAGGGCCGACGCTCCCCGCGCGGTCCCCCGGCCAACGCCCAGCCGAGGATCACCCCGGCGACCAGGACGTTCTGCGGCCGAACGCCCACCGCCGCGGCCCCCGCAAGGGCCGTCCACGCGAACCCGGAAAATCTTTGCCGCCCCCGGGAAACGTCGGCGGCCAGGAGTTCCAGCGCGAGCAGCCCGGCGGCCGGCGCGTCGGAGAGCGCCTTGGTGGCGGTCATCCAGGTGATCGGCAGCACCGCCAACGCGGCCGCGAACAGCCCGGCCAGGCGCGTGCCGTCGCTGCCCGTCACCGTCCGCCGCGCGAGGCGGAACCACGCCGCGACGAACAGCCCGCCGCCGAGCGCGGAGGCCAGCTCCAGCGCCGTCAACACGTCCAACCCGAGCCGGGTGCCCAGCCAGCCGGCAAAGACGTAGAGCGGATACCCCGGCGGGTGAGGCTGGTGGTCGAAGAGGTTGAACCCCCGCGTTGCCCCCAGGGCGAATTGCACGCTGTCCCACTCGTCCAGACACGGGCTGCGCGTCAGGAAGTAGAGGGCGGAGGAGAGGAGGAAAACGACGAGTGACGAGTGACGAAACCAAAATGGAGTCCGGAGTTTCAAACCCGGAGCGCGTTCCGGCCCAGCACCGCTCGACGTTCCTCCGGGCTTCGTCATTCTGGTTTCGTCATTCCGCGCGCCCCGCGTGGCGGTCAAGCCCGGAACAGCGCGCCCATCTTCTTGCCCAGCAACAGGCTGGCCCCGAGGATGGTCACGCCGAGGAAGACCATCGCCCACACGCCCAGGGCCGAGGCGACCGCGCGGCCGGTGCCCAGGAGGTTGAACAGCTCGTAGATGGCCTTGGTGATCGGGTAGGCCTGCTGCTGCTGCGCCAGGATGAGCGAGTCGCTGACCTCCAGCATGGCGAAGGAAAACGTTAACAATCCGCCCGCCAGGAGGTTCGCCACGATGAGCGGCAGCGTGACCCGGAGCAGCGCCCGCCACGGGGGCGCCCCGAGGTTCTGCGCGGCCTCCTCCAGTGTCACGCTCGTCTGCTGGAAGCCCGCCGCCGCCGAGCGCACCATGTAGGGCAGCCGGCGCACGGCGTAGGCGATCACCAACAGCGGCAGCGGGTTCTTGAGGGGGTTCAGGAAGGCGAGCAGCCGGCCGTCCTGCGTCATGGACAGGTAGCCGAAGGCCAGCACCAGGCCGGGAACCGCCAGCGGGAGCATGGCCATCGCGTCGAGCACGCCCCGGCCGGGTAGGTCGGTGCGGACGACGACGTAGGCCACCGCCACGCCGAGCAGGGCGTCGAACAGCGTGGACAGCGCCGCGTATTTCAAGGAGTTGCCGATGCTCGGGACGGTCAGCGGGTGCGCCAGGGCGACGCGGAAGTTCTCCAGGGTCCAACCCGTCGGGAGAACGGTGCCATACCAGTCCTGCGAGAAGGCCGTGAACACCACGCCCAGGTGCGGCAGGAGGGCCAGGAAGATCACGCCCGCGAACGCCAGGGCGCAGCCCGCGGCCGGCAACCCGCCGACCAGGCGCGGACCACCGCGGGAGGTCGCCTTGGCCATCATCGTCAGCCCGGCCGCCTTGCGCCCGAAGGCCAGCCGGCTGGCCGCGTAGAGCAGCACCGTCGCCGTGAGCATCACCGCGACCAGGGCATACGGGATCGGGCTGGTGCCGATCTCCTTCAACCCGTAAAAGATCTGCACGGGCGACACCCGGGTGTAGTCCAGCAGGAGCGGCGTGCCGAGGTCCGTAAACGCGGCGATGAACACGATGGTCCCGCCCGCGAAAAGCCCCGGCGTGATGAGCGGCAGGGTGATCTTCCAGAACTTGCGGAACCCCGTGCAGCCGAGGTTCTCGGCGGCCTCCTCCATCGCCGGGTCAATGTTCGCCAGGGCGGCGGCGAGGTTGAGGTAGAGGATCGGGTAAAGGTGCAGCGCGTTGAGCGCCGCCACGCCCCAGAACCGCCCCTGCCCGAGCCAGTCAACGCCCCGTTCCCCGAGCAGACCCACGCCGTGGAGCGCGGCGTTAAGCGCCCCCTCCTGCCCGAGCAGCCGCTTGATGCCGATGGCGCCGACGAACGGCGGCAGGATCATCGGCGCCAGCAACAGGCCCGTGAGCAGGCGCTTGCCGGCGAAATCGAAACGGTCCGCCAGCCACGCCAGGGGCATCGCCAGCAGCAGCGCGCCGACCGTCGAGACCACGGCCAACCCGGCGGCGTTGCGGAGACCCTCGATGTAAACAGGATTGCGGAAAATCTCCGCCACGTAGCGCAGCGTCAGCCCGCCGTCCGGCGCCCGGAACGCGCCGCCGAGGGTCTGCGCGATGGGGTAAACGAAAAAGACGGCGAAGAACAACGCCGTCAGCGCGTAGATGAAGATCGAGAGCAGGCGTGACACGCGCGGAACTTAGCCACGACGGGCGCAAAAGACACCCACGGCGGGTTCACGGCCGCCCCTCGTTGGCCGGCGGCAGTGCAAGGCGCCGTTCGAGACGTTCCAAAGCCAGTTGTAAACGGAGGTCCTGCTTCTCGCGTTCAGACTGTTCATGCTCGCGGGAGTGCTGCCGCTCAACCAACAGCAAGTCCACCGTCCGGGTCAGTTGGTTGATCCTTTCCTCCGCGGCAGTCAGGCGCCGATCGTGGTTCTCCGAGCGTTTGGAGAGGTTAAAAGCAAACTCAACGAACTCAGCGAATCGCTTGAACATGGCGAAGTCGTTCTTCGATACGGGCCAAGGTTGCGTCAGTCTGGGCATTAATTTCCAAACTGCGCTCAGCACGCTCATCCATGCGCGCGAGGAGATGACGCATCTCGATGTTGGCAAGTTCGAGGAACCGGCAAAAATCCTCCTCGGTATTCACTTCCATCTGCGGAATGATCACGGTGTCCATAGTCGGTTTGCAGTCGCCAGCCCCCAGCCTACCGGAGGGCTACCCACCCCGCCACCCTATTTCCCCGCCCGCGCCAGCGCCTCGGCCCGGCGGTATTGGGCGCGGAAACGCCCCGTCAGCTCCGCCGCCAGACGCGCCTCGGCCAGCTTGTCGGGGTTGCGTAACGTCTCGCTGATCCGCCCTTTAGCCTCGTCGTAGGTGACGGGGGAAACGTCATCGAAAACCGCCGTCGCCCCGGGCGGGAACCCTGCCCGGATGAGGGCGGTCCACGCCGCGCGCGCCTCCTCGTGCGGGTCCACGCACATGACGCGGACGATGAAGCGGATGGGGTTGAACAACGCCGCCGTCCACTCGGGATGATAGGTGAAGCCCTTCGCCTCGTCGTAGGGATAAACCTCGGGGTCGGAACGAAACCCCTTGAACTCCGGCGCGTAAAGCTCCCGGCGCACGGGCAGCCGGCGCAGCGCGTATTGCTTGGGGCCGCCGGGGGTGCCGACCCGGAAGTTCCAGAGCCGCTGGCCCTCCAGGCTCAAGGTATATTCGATGAACGCCCGGGCAACCTCCGGGTGGGGCGCGCCGCGCAGCAGCCCGATGGGGTCAACGCCGTAGCTCGTGCCGCCGGACGGGCTGAAGTATCGCATCCGCTCCCGGCCGGAATGGACGCGGGCGTTCTCACTTTCAAAACGGCCGTAGAAGTCAATGGCCATGCCGAGCGCCGCGTCGCCCTGGGCGACGTCAATGGGAATCTTGGTGGCGGCGTCGGTGAAGTAACGGGCGTTGGCGCTCATCTTCACGATCATTTGCATCGCCGCCGCCCACCCCCGGGCGAGGTCCGGCTCACGCTCCTCCGTTGTTCCCGGGGCGGGCGCCGGGGGGGCGTCGCTCCGGCCGGCGCGCCCGATCTGCTGTTGGATGATGATCTCGAAAGCCTTCGCGACCGATCCCGATTGGTTTGGGTCCGCCAGGGCCACGCTCCCGAGGTGCGCCGGGTCGGCCAGGTCAACCCAGTCGCCCGGCGGTTTTCGCGCGGCGTCCAAACCATCCAGGTTGTAGCAGATGCCGAACGACGAGAGCACCACGCCGATCCAGCGCCCCTGCGGATCGTAGTAGGGCTCCCCGCTCAACTTCGGCGGGATGTTCCCGTCGTTGAACACCTCCGGGTGCGCCTGGATCACGCCGCTGTCCACCAGCCGCCCCGCCCCCGCCTGCTGGGCGAAATCGAAGCTGCCGCCGCCGAAGAACAGGTCCAGCCCGCTGCTGACGTCAGACGCCAGGAACGCCCGCCGGGCCGCCTCCGCCTCGTTGTCCTTGCCCGCGTCGGGGCCGGGGGTGACCTTCGGGTTGTCGAAGCTCTGCTTCACCACCGCGCTGAACGGCTTGCCCCCGGACTCCCGTTGCCAATAAAACTCGAACGGCGCCTGGTATTGGCTCTGGAGGTAGCGCGCGATCTCGCTCGTCCCGCCGGGAATCCGCCAGTCAATCCGCACCGTTTTCCCCGTGCGTCGTTGATGCCATTCGCGGAACCCGCGGGCGAATTCCGAGCGGATCGCCTCGTTGTGCGGGGTGACGATGACCAGCGTCTCGTCCGCGCTCGCCAGCAGGTTGTCCTTCGGCCGCAGCGCGAAGGGCAGGCCAACCGTCGCGGCGAGGGCGGCCAGCACCAGGGCCGGGGTCCAGGGAAAAGGGCGGGCAACGTATTTCATGCGGGCGCGGGTCCACCGGAGAGCGTATTTCTCCCGTTCCGGTTGGTTCTCACCAAGCCGCCGTTCCCCACCCCCTGCAACCTGTAACCCGCATCCCCCATGCAAGAACAAGCTCCCCAGACCATCCCCCCCCCCCCCGACGCCCCCAACATCCACCACCCCGCGAAGATCGCCC
>CAXTFX010000132.1:0-10024 GCA_964243185.1 uncultured Chthoniobacterales bacterium | reverse complement strand
AGGTCCACGGCCAACTCCGCCGAGGCCGGCTGGGGCACGTCCATGAGCTCGGGCGCGGCGGGGTCGAAGCGGCGGGGCATCGGAAGGCGGAAAGTGGCGGGTTGGGTCCGGTCTGACGCCTCGGAGGGACGACCTCCGGGTCGTCCGTCGTTTCCGGTTTAGACGTCCTTGGCGCCAGCGGCGGACGACCCGGAGGTCGTCCCTCCGGGGCCGAAACATGGCTGTCCGACAGAACCCAGACGTATCGGGTAAGGCAACGGTGTTATCTTATTCCGCCCTCCGCCCTCCGCCTTTGAAAAGTCCTATTCTCCGCGTTTTCGCCTACGTCCGCCGCTACCCCTGGATGGCCGCGGGCACGCTGCTCTGCGCCGTGGGCACGACCCTGACCGTCGTGGTTTTCCCCGGCATCACCCAGCGCGTCGTGGACGACGTGATCCGCGGGCGGCACCCGGAGCGGCTCGTGCCCCTGGCGCTGCTCGGGCTGGGGACGTTCTTCGGGCAAAACCTGCTGAACGGGCTGCGGATTTTCCTCAATAACATCTTCGAGCAGAAGGTGCTGTTCGACCTGCGGAGCGACCTCTACGGGCACATCCAGCGGCTGCCGCTCCAGTGGTTCGACAACCGGGCCACGGGCGACCTGATGACGCGCATCCTGGAGGACGTCAACGCCGTCGAGCGCGTGCTCATTGACGGCATCGAGCAGGGGCTCGTCGCCGTGCTCCAGATCGTCGTTGTCCTGGCGATGCTCCTGCACCTCTCCGGCGCGTTGACCCTGGCGGCGCTGGCCCCCGTGCCCTTCCTCGTCGCGGGCGCCCTGGCCTACACGCTCACGGCCCACAAACGCTACAAGCAGCAGCGGACGGCGAGCTCGGCCATGAACTCGCTGCTGCACGACAACCTCGCCGGCATTCGCCAGATCAAGGCGTATGTCCGCGAGGACGAGGAGCACGCCCGCTTCAACGCCGTCTCCGACCGCCTGCGCGAGGCTTCGCTGGTCATCATGCGAACCTGGGCGGCGTATTCGCCGACGATGGCGTTCTTCAACAACGCCGGCCTGGCGCTCGTGCTGTTCTTCGGCGCGCGGGCCGTCCTCGCCGGGAAGATGGAGCTCGGCGCCTTCACCAGCGTCCTGCTCCTCGTCGGTTTCCTCTACGAGCCGATCCGCCAACTCCATTCGTTGAACCAACTCCTCCAGGCGGGCCGCGCTGCCGGCAGCCGGGTCTTTGAAATCCTCGACACCCCCGTGGAGCCGGACGAAGCCGGCGACCTCGGAGAATCCGAAATCCCGAATCCCGCATCCCGAATCCAGGGCGACGTCCGCTATCACGACGTTTCCTTCGCCTACGAAGCCGACCGGCCGACGCTGAAGAACGTTTCCCTCCATGCCCGCGCCGGCCAGACCGTGGCGCTGGTCGGGCCGACGGGCGCCGGGAAATCCACGCTGGTCAACCTGCTGACGCGCTTCTACGAGTTCGACGAGGACGCGGAAGGCGGGCGCGGGGAAATCCTCGTGGACGACCGGCCGCTGGGCGAAATCCCCAAGGCCCAGCTCCGCGCCGCCATCGGCCTGGTGACGCAGGAGAGCTTCCTCTTCAACGGCTCCGTGCGCGACAACCTCCGGCTCGGCCGGCCGGACGCCACGGACGCCGAACTGCTCGCCGCCGCGGAGGCCGCCAACGCGCGCGGCTTCATCGAGGCGCTGCCGCTCGGGCTGGAAACGGTCGTCGGCGAACGCGGCGTCAAGCTGTCCGTGGGCGAGAAGCAGCGCGTGTCCATCGCCCGGGCGCTGTTGAAGGACCCGCCCATCCTGATCCTGGACGAGGCCACGGCCAGCGTGGACAACGCCACCGAGCGGCTCATCCAGGCGGCCCTGGAGAAGCTCATGCGCGGGCGGACGAGTTTCGTCATCGCCCACCGCCTGAGCACCGTGCGCCGGGCCGACCAGATCCTGGTGATGAACCACGGCCGCATCGTCGAGCGCGGCACGCACGACGAGCTGCTGGCCGCCGGCGGCCTCTACGCCCGGCTGCACGCCGACAGCGAGTTCCGCGGGGAGGAGGCGCCGGCGGCGGAGCGGGAACTGGCGGCGGCCTGAGCGCGGCTATTTGCCCGCCGTCAAGCCGGCGCGGAAGGCGTGGCGCGCTTCCGGGCCGGAGCGGATCTTCGCGCAACGCTCCAACAACCCTAAATCCAGGCTGGGCAACAGGCGGCTGGCCGTCACGCGCTCATAGCCGGAACCGTTCGGGTCAAGCGCGTGAGCCTCCAGTTTGCCCCGCCGCCAGAACCACACCTCGGACACCCCGAAGGTCCGGTAAAGCTCCAGCTTGCAGATGCCGCCGCTGGTCAGCGCGATTTCGAGCACCAGATCGGGGTAGGCTCCGCCGCCTTGCAGATACCAGGAGGCATCCGGTTCGGCAGCCATTTGGGACTCCGACCGCATGGTGGCTTGCCCGACGGCGTCGTCCTGGATGCCGGCCGAATCGAAGTAGATGGTCAGGCACTCCGCGATCCTCGTTTTGATGCGCTCATGCTCCTCGCATGTGCTCGTGACTTCCAGTTCCCCGTTCGAGTAGTAGAGGCGTGGGCCGGAGCGGTCGTGGCCGCACGCCTCGTCCGTCTCCAGGTAGCCCCGCCAGGAGACGCCGGAGAAAACGATGCGTGTTTCAGGGATATGTCCGTCCGCGAGCACGTCCGGCTGCCATTTTTTGAGGAACTTACGGAGCTTCCCGAGATCCAAGACGGGCGCGGCTAACATGACCGCAGCTTAACCACCCGACCGCACGCGCGCAATCGGGCCGTCTCCTGCCCGACTCACCTCCGCTTCGCCAGCGCCTCCGGCTCGCCCTCGGCCAGCCGCAGCAGGCAGAAGGAGCGGTCCGTGAGCGTCAACACCTCGCCCGCCGCCAGCACCCGGTTGGGCTGGAGGAAGCCGCCCTCCTCCGTCGTGTCCACGACCAGGCCCCACTTCGCGCCGTCCGGCCCACCGCCGGGCAGGGTGAAGGGCACCGGCTCGTGGTGGGCGTTGAAGAGCAGGAGGAACGTGTCGTCCACGATGGGCTCGCCCCGCTCGTCGCGCACGTCAATGGTCTTGCCCGAGAGCAGCATCCCCAGACAGCGCACGAAGAACGAATTCCACTGCTCGTCGGTCATCTCGGTGCCGTCGGTGTGCAGCCACATGATGTCCTTCACGTCCTGGCCGCGGATCCGGCGGCCCTGGAAGAACTTCGGCCGGCGGAAGATCGGGTGGTTGTGCCGCAGCTTGATCAGCTCCCGGGTGTAGCCCTGGAGGAGCTGCCCTTTCTTGTCCCACTCCCAGGCCAGCCACGACAGGGCGTTGTCCTGGCAGTAGGCGTTGTTGTTGCCGTTCTGCGAGCGGCCGTATTCGTCGCCCGCCGTGAGCATCGGCACGCCCTGGGACAGCAGCAGGGTGGCGAGGAAGTTGCGCTTCTGGCGCTCGCGCAGGGCGTTGATCTCGGGGTCGTCCGTCGGGCCCTCCGCGCCGTGATTCCACGAGGAGTTGTGGTTGTCGCCGTCGCGGTTGTCCTCGCCGTTGGCCGCGTTGTGCTTGTCGTTGTAGGAAACGAGGTCGTTCAACGTGAACCCGTCATGCGCGGTGATGAAGTTGATGGAGGCATACGGCCGCTTGCCGGAGGTGCGGTAAAGGTCGGAGGAGCCGCTCAACCGGAACGCCAGCTCGCCGACCTGCGCCTCGTCACCCTTCCAGTATTTGCGGACGACGTCCCGGTAGCGCCCGTTCCACTCCGCCCAGAGCACGGGGAAATTGCCCACAAGGTAGCCGCCCTCGCCGATGTCCCAGGGCTCGGCGATGAGCTTGACCTGACTTAAGACTGGGTCCTGATGGATGATGGCTAGGAAGGCGGAATACTTCGAGATACCCTGCTCGCCGCGGACCAGCGTGGCGGCGAGGTCGAAGCGGAACCCGTCCACGTGCATCTCCGTGACCCAGTAGCGCAGGGAATCAATGACCATCCGCAACACCTGCGGGTGCAGCGTGTTCACGGAGTTGCCGCAACCCGTGAAGTCCTGGTAGTGGCGCGGGTCCTCGGGCGAGAGCCGGTAGTAGGACTGGTTATCAATGCCCTTGAAGGACAGCGTCGGCCCGAGGTGGTTGCCCTCGGCGGTGTGGTTATAGACCACGTCCAGGATGACCTCCAGACCGGCGGTGTGGAGGTTCTTGACCATCGTCTTGAACTCCCGCACCAGCCCGGAGCCCGGCGCGCACGCGCCGTAGCCGGCGTGCGGGGCGAGGTAGGCGAGGGTGTTGTAGCCCCAGTAGTTGCTCAACCCCTTGTCCCGCAGCATGGAATCGTGGACGAACTGGTGCACCGGCAGCAGCTCGACCGTGGTGACGCCGAGGTCCTTGAGGTAGTCTATCGCCGCCGTGGAACCCAGGCCGGCGTAGGTGCCGCGCTCGCTCTCCGGCACGCCGGGGCAGAGTTTCGTGAACCCTTTGACGTGCGTCTCGTAGATCACGCTCCGGTGCAGCGGCGTGCAGGGCCGCGCGTCCGTGCCCCAGTCGAAGGCGGGGTCAATGACGACGGCCTTGGGCATGAGGGCGGCCGAGTCGCGGAAGTCTCGCGCGAGGTCCTCCTCCTCCCCGCCCAGTTCGTAGCCGAAGACCTCCGGCCCCCACTCGACCTCGCCCGCGACGGCCTTGGCGTAGGGGTCGAGCAGGAGCTTGGAGGCGTTGAAACGCAACCCGCGCTCCGGCTCATACGGCCCGTAAACCCGGTAGCCGTAGAGCTGGCCGGGCTTGATCTCGGGCAGGAAGACGTGCCAGACCTGGTCGGTGTGCTCCGTCATGCGGATGCGGACGGTCTCGTGCTCGTCCTCCAGGGTGTCGAAGAGGCAGACGTCCACCCCCGTGGCGTTCTCGGAAAACAGGGCGAAGTTGACCCCGTTGCCCTGCCAGGTTGCCCCCAGCGGGTAAGGAGTTCCGGGCCAGACTTTGATGGGCATAAAAAGGGTGGAGATGGGGGCGCGCCGAAAACGGCGGGGGCCGCGCGGAACGTCCTACGTTGGGCACGCCCGGATTGGACGTTCCCGGACCGCGCCGGGGCGCGCGGGCGGTTCGTTACGCCACGTCGCGGAGACTTTCGAGCGCCTTTTGCAGGTCGCTCGGACGCAGCACGAGCAACCCCTTCGCGCTGCTCTCCCCGGTGGCGAGGTAGGCGTATTCGATGTTCACGCCGGCGCCCGCCAGCCCCCGCGCGATGGCCGAGAGTTGCCCGGGCCGGTTGTCCGCCTCGCAGAGCAGCACCTCGGTCTCGATGCACAGGGCGTTGTGCTCCTCGAACAGGTCCCGCGCCCGGACCGGATCGGAAACGACCATCCGCACGACGGCGTGGTCGGCTGCGTCGGCGACCGTGAGCGCGAGGATGTTGATGCCCGCGCGGGCCAGCGCGTCGCAGACGGCGGCGAGGGTGCCGGGTTTGTTGGCGAGAAACAGGGCGAGCTGGGTGGCAGTTTGCATGGGGATGCCGGAAGCATCGGCCACCGGGGGGCGGGCGGTTGTCAGGGTGGATCGGCCCCGTGATGGAAGGCGTTTTTCGTCCGCAGATCACGCAGCTATTCGCAGATTTTTTGCGGGGCGGAAGAAGGCAAACGGCAGCCGTCGTCGGACCTCCGAACCCGCTTGAAAAATCTGCGGCCATCGGCGCAATCTGCGGACGAAATCCCCGGCCTTACTTCATCGCCGCGTGGTATTCCTGCAACGTCCGCACGTCCATCCCCTTTGCCTGTAGCGACCGGATACCCCCGACGCTGGCCTCCGCCGCCGAGATCGTCGTCATGATCGGCACCCGGTGGGCCACGGCGGCGCCGCGGATCTTGACCTCGTCCTGCCGCGGGTGTTTGCCGCTGGGCGTGTTGACGATGAAGGCGATCTCCCCGTTCTGGATCATGTCCAGCACGTGCGGCCGGCCCTCGTTGAGCTTGAACAACTTCTTCACCGGCACGCCCGCCGCCGCCAGCGCCGCCGCCGTGCCGCCGGTGGCGTGGAGCACGAAGCCGAGACCCACGAAGTCCCGCGCCAGCGGCACGGCCGCCGCCTTGTCGGCGTCCTTCACGCTCAGGAACAGGTTGCCCCCGCGCGGCAGCGGTGAGCCGGCGGCCATCTGCGACTTGGCGTAGGCCAGCCCGAGGTCGGCATCAATGCCCATGACCTCACCCGTGGATTTCATCTCCGGCCCGAGCGTGATGTCCACGCCGGGGAAGCGCACGAACGGGAACACGGCTTCCTTCACCGAGAAGTGCGGCGGGATGATCTCCTCGGTGAACCCGAGTTCTTTCAACGTTTTTCCCGCCATCACCTTCGCCGCGATCTTGGCCAGGGGAACGCCGATGGCTTTGCTCACGAACGGCACCGTCCGCGAGGCGCGCGGATTGACTTCCAACACATAGACCACCTCATCCTTCACGGCGAATTGCACGTTCATTAACCCGCGCACCTTGAGTTCCCGCGCCAACGCTTTCGTCGCCGTCGCGATGTGGGCCTTTACTTGCTCCGACAACGAGAACGGCGGCACCACGCACGCGCTGTCGCCGGAGTGGATGCCGGCCTGCTCGATGTGTTGCATGATGGCGCCGATCACCTCGGTCTCGCCGTCGGACAAACAATCCACGTCCACCTCCACCGCGTCCTCCAGGAACCGGTCCACCAGGATCGGGCGCTCCGGGGAAACGGCGATGGCGTTCTTCATGTAACGGCGCAGGTCGTCTTCCTGGTAAACCAGTTCCATCGCCCGGCCGCCGAGCACAAAACTCGGGCGCACCAGCACCGGGTATCCCACGCGGTTGGCCGCCTCGACCGCCTCGTCCTCCGTCGTCGCCGTGCCGTTTGGGGGTTGTCTTAGATCGAGCCGTTCCAACAACGCCGCGAACTGTTTGCGGTCTTCCGCCAGCTCGATGGACCGCGGCGACGTGCCGATCACGTTCACCCCGTTCTCCAGCAGCGGCGCCGCCAGGTTCAACGGCGTCTGCCCGCCGAACTGCACGATCGCGCCCCAGCACTTCTCGCGCTCGTAAACGTTGAGAACGTCTTCGAGCGTCAGCGGCTCGAAGTAAAGTTTGTCGGAAGTATCGTAGTCCGTTGAAACCGTCTCCGGGTTCGAGTTGACCATGATGGTTTCAAAGCCCTCTTCCGCCAACGCAAAGGCCGCGTGGACGCAGCAATAGTCGAACTCGATCCCCTGCCCGATGCGGTTCGGGCCGCCGCCGAGGATCATGATCTTCTTCTTGTCCCCGCCGCGCGTTTCGTCCTCGTCGCCATACGTTGAATAATAATACGGCGTGTAGGCTTCAAACTCCGCCGCGCAGGTGTCCACCAAACGATACGTCGGCACCAGTCCCGCCGCCTTGCGCTCCGTCCGCACCTCCGCCTCCGTGATCCCTTTGAACCGCGCCAACTGTCTATCGGAAAACCCGAGTTTCTTCGCCCGCCGCAACGGGATGTTCGCCGGATCGTGCCGGTAATCCTGCTCCGCATGGACGATCTGGCGGATGTTCATCAGGAACCACGGGTCAATGCTCGTCAGCTCGAAAATCTCCGCGTCCGTGAACCCCGCGAGCATGGCGTGGCGCAGCGAAAAGATGCGTTCCGCGTTGGGCACGCTCAACTTGCGGCGGATCTCCTCCCGGTCGAACTCGCCGTCGGCCCGCAGCGGGTAAGCGTCCTTGCCGTCCGCCCCCAGCCCCGCGCGGCCCGTTTCCAACGAGCGCAGGGCCTTCTGGAGCGCCTCCTTGAACGTCCGCCCGATGGCCATCGCCTCGCCCACGCTCTTCATCTGCGTCGTCAGCGTCGCGTCCGCCTGCGGGAACTTTTCAAACGTGAACCGCGGGATCTTCACCACGCAGTAATCAATGCTCGGCTCGAACGACGCCGGCGTTTCCCGCGTGATGTCGTTCCGCAACTCGTCCAGCGTGTAGCCGATGGCCAGCTTCGCCGCGATCTTGGCGATGGGGAACCCCGTGGCCTTGCTCGCCAGGGCCGAGGAGCGCGACACCCGCGGGTTCATCTCGATGACGATCATCCGCCCGTCGGTCGGGCACACCGCGAACTGGATGTTCGACCCGCCCGTCTCCACGCCGATCTCCCGGATCACCGCGAACGAGGCGTCGCGCATGAGCTGGTACTCCCGGTCCGTCAACGTCTGCGCCGGGGCCACCGTGATGGAATCCCCCGTGTGGACGCCCATCGGGTCCAGGTTCTCGATGGCGCAGATGACCACGCAGTTATCCGCCCGGTCGCGCATGACCTCCATCTCGAACTCCTTCCACCCCAGCAGCGACTCCTCGATCAGCACCTCGCCCACCGGCGACAGACCCAGGCCGCGCGCGACGATCTCCTCGTATTCGACCTTGTTGTAGGCGATCCCGCCGCCCTGCCCGCCCAGCGTGAACGCCGGCCGGATGATGAGCGGGAACTTCCCCGCCTGCCGGGCGATCTCCCGCGCGTCGTCCAGGTTTTTGGCCACGCCGCTCTTGGCCACGTCCAGCCCTATCTTGAGCATGGCGTCCTTGAACAACTGCCGGTCCTCGCCCTTGGCGATGGCCTCCGCGTTCGCTCCGATGAGGTGAACGTGGTGCTTCGCGAGGATTCCCCCGTGGAACAGGTCCATCGCCGCGTTCAACGCCGTCTGCCCGCCGAGCGTGGGCAGAATGGCGTCCGGCCGCTCGCGGACCAGGATTTTCTCGATGACCTCCGTCGTGATCGGCTCGATGTAGGTGCGGGCCGCGAACTCCGGGTCCGTCATGATCGTGGCCGGGTTGGAGTTGATGAGCACCACCTCGATGCCCTCCTCGCGCAACGCCTTGCACGCCTGCACGCCGGAGTAGTCGAACTCGCACCCCTGCCCGATGACGATGGGACCGGAGCCGATGAGCAGGATTTTTTTGAGGTCAGGGTTCTTGGGCATAACGGGGCGCGCCACCCTTTCGCCAAACCACCAGCGAACTCAAAGACGAAATCGGCCGCCGGGCAAAACCCTAGCCCCCGCCGGCCGTCACGGGCCGGCCATCGCCGCCGTTCAGGCGGTAGCTGACACCCGGTCGGGCGGAATACCCCGCCCGGTCGCTGCCCATGCTCGCGGCGCCATTCAACGTCGGATCGGGTTCGTCGGACACCCAGTAACGGCGCGGCAGGTGGCTGCCGACCTCCGTCGTGGGCGCGTCAACCCAGTGACCCTTGCCAGTGCCCGGCGTCGTGGTGCTGGCGACCCGCTTCGTGGTCGTGGCGGTGGACGTGGTCGTGGAGGGAGAAGAGGTGCAGCCGGCCAGGCCCGCGAGCAGGAACAGGGGCAACAGCTTGCCGCGAAAGATGCTTGTCGTCATGGAAGGGCGCATCGTGCCCATTTGAACGGTTGCGCGTCAACCCCTTTTTCCTCCCGGACGTGAAAGCGCCTTTCCCCGTCGCCCGCCACCGCACCGCGCTCCACCGCACGGACCTTTCCCGCCCCGTCAAGGCCGCTCTGGAAAGCGGCCTGCCCGCCCCCGGCCGCTCGTTCTTCGACTACGGCTGCGGGCGCGGCGGGGACTCGGAACGCCTGCGCGCCCTCGGCTACGCCGCCGACGGCTGGGACCCGCACCACCGGCCGGACGCCCCGCGCCTCCCCGCCGACGTCGTCAACCTCGGCTTCGTCCTCAACGTCATCGAAGACCCCGCCGAGCGCCCCGCCGTCCTGCGCGCGGCGTTCGCGCAGACGGGCAACGTCCTCCTCGTTTCCGCCCTGCTGCGCGATTCCCGCGCCGACGACCCTGCCAGCCCCGCCGACGCCCCGGCCGGCCAGCCCTTCCGCGACGGCCACCTCACCCGGCTCGGCACCTTCCAAAAACGCTTCGACCAGGGCGAACTCCAATCCTTCATCGAAACCGCCCTCGGCACCGACGCCCTGCCCGTCGAGCCGGGCGTCTTCGCCTTCTTCCGCCACCCGGAAGACCTCCACGGCCACCTCGCCGCCCGCGTCCGCCGCCGGGTGGACCGGGATGAACTCCGCGCCCGCCTCGG
>CAXTFX010000131.1:8079-10058 GCA_964243185.1 uncultured Chthoniobacterales bacterium | reverse complement strand
GCGCTCGGCCACCCGCGCTTCGAGCTCGGCGTTGGCCGCGCGCAGGGCCGCCTCGGCGGCGCGGCGCGGCGTGACGTCGGTCAGGATGCCGTCCCACCGGGTGGTGCCGTCAGGCTGTCGCTGGGGCCGCGAGGTGGCGGCGATCCACTTGGTGGCCCCGTCGTAGGGCGTGCGGATGCGCCCCTCCCACTGCCAGGGCTCCAGGGTGGCGGCGCTCCGGGCGATGGAGGCGTGCAGCTCGGTCAGATCGGCGGGGAGGACCAGGTCGAAGAAGGCGTTGGCGTCCCGGCGGACCGCGGCGGGGGAGAGTTGCAACACCTCCCGGCAGCCCTCGCCGACGAGCGGGATGGATTGGGTCCCGTCCGGGGCCAGGACGAACTGGTAAACGACGCCCAACCCGTTGTTAGCCAGGCGCCGGTAGCGTTCCTCGCTCTGGCGCCAGCCGGCTTCCGCGCGCTGGCGGCCGGCCGTTTCCGTCCGGTGGTGCTCGACGGCGAGCCGGTGGAGCAGGGCCTCGACGACCAGCGCGGCGAGGTCCCGCAGGGTTTCCTCCTCGTGGGGCAGCAGGCCGACGGGGCGCGGCACGGGGTCAATGACGCAGAGGGTGCCCAGCCGGGCGCGCTCCCGGGGCAGGGGCGTCGGCGCGTCCACCCCCGGGAAGCGCGGCGCCATCAACGGGGCGCCGGCGTAAAAGCGGACGTGCGGCGCGCCCGTGACGAGGGGGTTGGCCGCGAAGCGCGGGTCGAGGGTCGCGTCGGGGACGATCAGCAGCGCGTCCGAGTCGAGGGCGTGGGCGCAAAACGATTGCTCCCGCGGCGATCCCAGCACGGGCAGGCCGAAGGTGGATTTGAACCACTGCCGGTGTTCGTCCACCAGGGAAACGAGCGCGACGGGCGCGCGCAGGGCCCGCGCCGCCAGGGCCGTGATCCGGTCGAAGCTGGCCTCCGGCGGGGTGTCGAGGACGTCGTAGGCCGCCAACGCGCGGAGCCGGGCGGTCTCCTCGGGCGACGTCGGGGGGGAGTTCATCGGGGACGGGGAACGGAACGCAACAGCACCGGCGCCCGACCGCTCCTCACCGCGGCGTGAGGGGGCGGGTCCGGCGGCCAAACAGGAGGGCGTCGAGCGAGAGCGCCCCCGGCCCGGCCACGATCAGCCCCAGGGCGACCACGGCGATGAAGGCCGCGGTCTCGTAGCTGCCGCCGCCGTTGCTGACGAAGGGAAGCCCCTTGGGGCGGAGCACCATGAAGTAGGCCGTGCCCATCGTGCAAAGAATGCCCAGACAGGCCAACGGGGTCAGCAGCCCGACGATGAGCGCCAGGCCCCCGCCGAACTCACTGAGCGCGGCGAGAAACTGGAACAATCCCGGCACGGGCGAGTCTGCCCCCATCCAGGAAAAGGGTTTTTGAATCTTCGGCCACCCGTGGAGGGCCAGCGCGAGACCGAACACGAAGCGGACGACGAGCAGCCCGAACGCGGGGCGGCCGACGACAAAGGGACCAAACAGGCGGGGGATCACGGGGTTTCTCTAGCCCATCGCACCGCGGGGGGCAACGGGCCGCCTTCGCCCCCGGCTACCCCCGCCCGCCCAGGCGGGCCGCGTCCTCCGGCGTGTCCACGTCCACGGCGGCCTCCGGGATCGGCACGCGCACGAGCCGGCCGGCGGTTTCCTGGCGGAGGAGCAGTCCCTTCGCCCCCGCGGCATCCCCGAGCGCCAGCACCTCGGGGAACGTTTCCCGGCCGAAAACCGCCGGCACCCCCGGGCCACCGCCGTATTCCGCCGCGGCGGTCCCCGACCCGTCCGGCGGCAGCGCCCGCCGCAGGGCCGCGAGGTGGGCCGCCGTGACGAACGGCTGGTCGCACAGGCTGACCACGGCGCCCGCCGCGTCCGGCGCCTCCGCCAACGCCGCGCGCAGGCCGGCTTTGAGGGAGGCCCCCATCCCCGCGGCCCAACGCTCGGCCCGCACCAGCCGCACCGGCAT
>CAXTFX010000131.1:0-8069 GCA_964243185.1 uncultured Chthoniobacterales bacterium | reverse complement strand
CAGCTCCGCCGCGCACTCCTCCGCCCGGTGGCCGAGGACGACCACCACCGGCACCCCCTCCCCCGCCGCCGCGAGGGCCACGCCGACCGCGCGCCGGAGCAGGGTGGTGCCGTCCAGCACGAGCAACTGCTTGGCCCGCCCCGCGCCCAGCCGCGTCGAGGCGCCCGCCGCTAGGACGATGCCGGGGAGGGAATCAGCGCGCACGCGGGTGGGGGTGGCTCCCCGGTTTCCTCCGGCTCGTCGGGCAGCGGGGGTGGGGCGAAGGGACCGGCCGGCGCGTGCAGCGGGCCGAGGCGGTCGCGCAGGTGGCCGGGGCAGCGGCCCTGGGCGAGCACGGCCTGGATCTCCGCGACGACGGACAGCGCGATGCCCTCCGGCCCGTCCGTGCCGAGGTCCAGCCCGGCCGGCGCGTGGAGGATGCGCTCCAGGTGGGCGGCCGGGGGCCGCGCCGTGTGTTTGCCCAGGTCGGCCAGGAGTTTGTCCCGCCGGGCCCGCGGGCCGAGGATGCCGAGGTAGCGAACCGGGGCGTGGACCAGCCGTTCCAGCAGCAGCAGGTCCGCCAGGTAGGAGTGCGTCATCAGCAACGCCGCCCCCCCGGGCTCGGGGACCAGCTCGTCGGCCAGCCGGGCGGGCGAGCCGAAGACCAGCCGGTCCGCCCCCGCCAGCGCCGCCGCGGCGCCCGCCGCGCGGGGACCGCCCACGGCGACGTGCCAACCCTGGAGCCGGGCCAAGCGTAGGATGAACGCGGCGTCCGGCCCCGTGCCGTAGAGGGTCAACGACGGCGGCGGCGCCACGTGTTCCAGGAACACGACGCCCGCGCCGGCCACGTCCTCCCACGCGGACCGGGCCGCCCCCCACGCCGCCCCGGCCGCCCGGCGCACCCGCCCGGCCGTGTCCCGGTCGGTGAACGTGTCCACCGCGGCCTCCCCCGCCCCGGTGAAGAGGAGGGACTGCCCGCGCGCCGCCCCCTTGCCGAGGGCACGGGCGAGCACGGCCGGCCGGCGACGTTGGAGGACGGTGGCGCCGAGCTCGTCCAACGCGTCGGGCGCCCGGCCCCCCGGTTCCAGCCGTTCCAGCAGCACGCTCACCCGCCCCTGGCAGCCCGTGCCGTGGCCGAACAGCGCGTCGGCGTCCCGCCGGGTGTCGTAGTGGACCAGCACCGGGGGCCGGCCCGGGGCCGTGCGCTCCCACGCCGCCGCGAGGAGGTCGCCCTCCAGGCACCCGCCCGAGATGGAGCCGGCCCGGCGCGTGCCGTCCACGGCCACGAGCATCCGCGCCCCCGGCCGCCGGTAGGTGGAGCCCTCCGTGCCGACCACGGTGGCCAGCACGCAGGGCCGGCCGGCGGCACGTTCGGCGTCCCGGGCAGCGAGGATGGCGGCGAGCTCGGTCATGGGGATGGGATAATGTATGGGGCAACGGCAGGCGGGGCGAGGCCGGCCGGGCGGAAAATGACTTCGCGGGGATAGACCGGGGTGCTACGCTTCGCCGCATGAGCGCCGACGCCGAACTCCTCGATCCGGGATGGGTCACCACGGAAGAAGGCAAACCCATCAAACCCACGCCTGGCTTCGCCCACTCTTCCGTCCAAGCCAACCTGACGGGCGAGTTCCTTAAACACCGGGCGTTCCGCGCTTGTAGCGAGCTCGACATCCAACTCAATGGCCGCCCGCTCCGGCCTGATCTCTGCCTCTACCCGCGAGAGCCGCTTAACCTGAAGCGGGAAATCTACCGCCGAACCGACCCACCCCCGCTCGCTGTGGAAATCGTCTCGGCCGGTCAGGGCCTCGATGAAGTAATGGAGAAGACAGAATTCTACCTCTCCGCAGGCGTCCAAAGCGTCTGGGTGGTCGTGCCACCCGTGAGGACCGTCACCATTTGCACCCCCGACGGTCAGGAGCAGACTTTCAGCTCTCGGGGAACCATCACCGACCCGGCCACCGGCGTCACGGCGGACCTCGCCGCGGTGTTTTCCTGATGCCGTTCAGACGGTCGCCGCCGCGCTGCCCAGCAGCTTGTCCGGCGTGATGGGCAGCTCGCGCACCCGGATGCCGGTCGCGTGGAAGACGGCGTTGCCCAGCGCGGCCGGCGCGCCCGTGATGCCGATCTCGCCGATCCCCTTCACCCCGACGGGGTTGATGATGAGGTCGTTCTCCTCCAGGAACGTCACGTCAATCTCTGGCACGTCCGCGTTCACGGGGACGTGGTAATCGGCGAGGTTGGCGTTGACGAGCCGGCCCAGGCGCCGGTCGGCGACGGTTTCCTCGTGCAGGGCCATGCCGATGCCGAAGACGATGCCGCCGAGGAGCTGCGAGCGCGCCGTCTTGGCGTTGAGCATCCGCCCGGCCGAGAACACGCCGACCCAGCGGGCCACGCGCGCCGTGCCGAGGTCCGGGTCCACGCGCACCTCGCAGAACTGCGCGCCGAAGGAGTGCAGCGAATGGGTCTCCTGCTCCGGCGGACCGGGCTTCCACTCGCCGGGGGCTTCCAGCGTGTCCTTGCCCAGGCGGGCCAGCAAGTCGGCGTAGCTCACGGCCGGGGCCGTCGGGTCGAACTTCGGCCGGACCGCGCCGGCGGCGACCTCGTAGTTGTTGTCAATGTATTCCTCCAGGTTGGCCGACATCTCCTTGGCGTCGAAGAGCGACGCCACCAATTGCCGGCGCAGGTTCCGGCACGCCGCCTGCACCGCCGATCCCGTGGAGGCGCACGTCTGCGAGCCGCCCGACACCGGCGTTTCGGGGAACTCCGTGTCGCCCAGCTCGAAGCGCACCCGCTCCGCCGGCACCCCCAGGGCGTCCGCCGCGATCTGGGCCATGACGGTGTAGGTCCCCGTGCCGAGGTCCTGCGTGCCGGCCTGCACGACGACGCTGCCGTCCCGCGCGATGCGCGCCACCGCCTTCGACGGGCTGCGGCGCACGGGGTAGGTCGCCGTGGCCACGCCGTAGCCGACGAGCAACTTCCCGTCGGGCGTGCGCATGGAGCGCGGCTCGGGGGTGCGCCGGTCCCAGCCGAACCGCTCCGCGCCGACCCGGTAGCACTCGCGCAGGTTCTTGCTCGACCACGGGCGGCCCTTCTCCGAGGGGTCGGTTTCCGCGTAGTTGCGTAGGCGCAGCTCGAGCGGGTTGACCTTGAGTTTATACGCCAACTCGTCCAGGGCGCTCTCCAGGGGGAACATTCCGCTGGCCTCGCCGGGAGCGCGCATGTAGTTCGGCGTGCCGTAGTTGAGCCGCACCAGGCGGTGCGTCGTGGCGACGTTCGGGCAGTCGTAGAGCATCCGCGTCGTCACCGCGGCGGGCTCGACGAACTCGTCGAAGCCCGACGTTTGCATCAGCACGTCGTGGCGCAGGGCCGTGAGCTTGCCGTCCGCCGCGGCGCCGAACGCGACGGGCTGGACCGTCCGCGGCCGGAACCCGGTGTTCGGGAAGTTCTCCCGGCGGGGCAGCGCGATCTTCACCGGCCGCCCGACCTGCCGCGCGGCGAGGGCCGCCAGGGCGGTGTGCGCCCAGACCGGCCCCTTGCTCCCGAAGCCGCCGCCGAGGAAGGGGCACAGCACGCGAACGTTCTCCGCCGGCAGACCGAAGATGGCCGCCACCCGCTTTCGGGTCGTGTGGATGCCCTGCGTGGCGTCAAACACCGTCAGCCGGTCGCTGGTTTCCCAAACGGCCGTGGTGGCGTGCGGCTCCATCGCGCAGTGCGTTTCCATCGGCGTGCCGTAGGACTCCCGCACGACCTGGGCAGCCCCCGCCAGGGCCGTTTCGACGTTGCCCTCGTGGGAGTCCACCGGCCGGTCCCGGGAGATCGGCCCCTTGGGCGCGTAGGCCGTTCCCTGGGCGGCGAGCAGGTCCAGGGCGGGCGTCCCGGCCGCGTAGCGCACGCGCGGGCCGAGCCGGGCGGCGGCGTCCGTGGCCTGCTCGAAGGTTTCCGCCACCACGACGGCGACGGGCTGGCCGACGTAGTGCACCTCCGTGTTCTGGAGGATGGCGATCCGCTTGTCCGTCGGCCGCGGCTGGTTGATGCCCCCGGGGCCGTCGGGCAGCTTCGGCACGTTGAACGGGGTCAGCACCGCGACCACGCCGGGCATCCGCTCCACTTCCGTCGCGTCAATGGCCTCCACGCGCCCCTTGGCGATGGCCGCGGGCACGATCACGCCGTGAGCGAGCCCACGCATGTTCATCTCCGCCGAGTAGCGGGCGCGGCCGGTGACTTTGAGCCGGCCGTCACGCCGGTCGAGGGGTTGGCCGATGGCGGGCGCGGGGGCGGGAGAATTCATGGTGGAAAGGATACGCCTCCCCCCGGCTGGTCGGTTGGCGGGAAGCCGGGGAAAAGGCGTGGGGGCGAGCCCGCGCGCGTGCTAGGCTCCCCAGTATGGATACCCTGCGTTTGCCCATCGAGGACCCGCCCGAGTTTATCCCCTGGGAGCCGACCACGCCCTACGAGATCGAGAGGAACAAGCCCACCCCCAGCGTCAACCATTCCCGCATCCAGGCAAACCTCACCATTGAGTTCGCCAAACAACGCGAGTTCAGCGTTTACCCCGAACTTGACATCCGCCTCGGCGGACGAGATTTCACCCCGGACCTCTGCGTGTATCCGCGCGAGCCATTCCGGTTGTTCGAGGATATTTCCAAGCGCACCGACGCTCCGCTTCTCATTGTGGAGATCCTCTCCAACAGTCAAGGCACCGGGGATGTTTACGAGAAGATCAAATGGTATCTCGCCGACGGCGGCGTTGAGGTCCACCCCGCCACCCGTATCCTCACCGATCCTGCCACCGGCCTCCGCGCTGACTTCGCCGCCGTCCTCTCCTGAGCACCCGCCCCCATGTCCGCCCACGCCGCCACGACCTCCGCCGTCCGCCCCGACTTCGACCCCCTGCTCCAACAGATCGCTGACTACACCCTCGCCCCGGAGCGCATCACCTCCGAGGAGGCGCTCGACACCGCCCGGTTGTGCCTGATGGACTCCCTGGGCTGCGCGATGCTCGCGCTGGCCTACCCCGCCTGCACCAAGCTCCTCGGCCCCGTCGTCCCCGGCGCCACGATGCCCCCCGGCACCGGCGCGCGGGTGCCGGGCACGGCGTTTGAACTCGACCCCGTCCAGGCCGCCTTCAACGTCGGCGCCCTCGTGCGCTGGCTGGATTTCAACGACACCTGGCTGGCCGCCGAGTGGGGCCATCCCTCGGACAACCTCGGCGCCATCCTCGCCGTCGCCGACTACGTCTCCCAACGTGCCGTCCGCGTCGGCGAACGGCCCCTCACCGTCCGCGACGTGCTCGTCGCCATGATCCAGGCGCACGAGATCCAGGGCGTCCTCGCCCTGGAAAACGGGTTCAACCGCGTCGGGCTGGACCACGTCCTCCTCGTCCGCATCGCCTCCACCGCGGTGACCACCCGCCTGCTCGTCGGCACGCGCGAGGACGTCCTCAACGCCCTCTCCAACGCCTTCCTCGACGGCGGCGCCCTCCGCGCCTACCGGCACGCCCCCAACACCGGCTCCCGCAAGTCCTGGGCCGCCGGGGACGCCTCCGCCCGCGCCGTCCGCCACGCGCTCATGGCCCTGAAAGGCGAGATGGGCTACCCCTCCGCGTTGAGCGCCCCGGGGTGGGGCTTCCAGGACGTGCTCTTCAAGGGCCAGGAGCTTCGCGTGCCCCAGCCCTTCGGGAGCTACGTCATGGAGCACGTCCTCTTCAAGATTTCCTTCCCCGCCGAGTTCCACGCCCAGACCGCCGTGGAGGCCGCGCTGGCGCTCCGTGCAAATGTTTGCAAACGTTTGTCCGAGGTCGCGCGCGTCGTCATCGAAACGCAGGAGAGCGGCAAGCGCATCATTGATAAAATCGGTCCGTTGGACAACCCCGCCGACCGTGACCACTGCCTCCAATACATGGTCGCCGTGCCGCTGATCCACGGTCGTTTAACGGCCGGGGACTACGAGGACTCCGTCGCCGCCGACGCGAGGATCGACGCCTTGCGCCTCAAAATGGAGGTCGTCGAGAACACGGACTTTACCCGCGACTACCTCGACCCCGCCAAACGCTCCATCGGCAACAGCGTGCAGGTGTTCTTCCACGACGGGACCGCGACCGAACGCATCGCCGTCGAATACCCCGTCGGCCACCGCCGCCGCCGCACCGAGGGCGTGCCGCTGCTGGTAGACAAGTTCGACCGGGCCATCCGCACAAAGCTCCCCGCCCGGCAGGTGGACGCGGTGCTGGCGTTGTGCCAGGACCGGGAGCGGCTGGAATCCACTTCGGTTCCGAAGTTTGTGGAACTCCTGGTGCTCTGAACGGTTCGCGTGGTTGCCGGGGCGACGGGTTCAGACGTTGGTCCCTCCGTGACCCCTCCATCCCTCGCCGATCAGGTCCATCTCGTCACCGGCGCCACCTCCGGCATCGGGCGGGCCGCCGCGGAAGTTCTCGCCGGGCTCGGCGCCACCGTCCTGCTCGTTGGCCGGGACCGGGCGCGGGGTGAAGCCACGCTCGCCGCCATCCGCCGGGCCCACCCCGCCGCGAACGTCGAACTCCTGCTCGCCGACCTGTCCTCGCAGGCGTCCGTCCGCGCGCTCGCCGGGGAGGTGCGCGCCCGGCACCCGCGGTTGCACGTCCTGGTGAACAACGCCGCCGTGGTCCCTGCCGCGCGTCGGCTGACGGTGAACGGCTTCGAGGAAGCGTTCGCCGTGAACCACCTCGCGCCGTTCCTGTTGACGAACCTCCTGCGGGACCCCCTGCTCGCCGCCGGGAGCGCCCGGGTCGTCACCGTGTCCTCGGAGGCGCACCGGATGCTGCCGGCGGTGGAGTGGGACAACCTTCAGGGGGAGCGTCGGTTCCGTGGCTTCCGCGCTTACGCGCTCTCCAAGCTGGCCAACGTCCTGTTCACCCGCGAGCTGGCCCGGCGCTTCGCGGGCACGGGGGTCACGGCGAACGCGCTGCACCCCGGCGTCGTCAACACGGGCGTCTGGCGGGAAGCCCGCGGGGTCCTCGGCGTGCTCGTCGGCTTGGGCAAGCCCTTTATGATCTCCCCGGACCGCGGCGCCGCCCCCGTCGTCCGCCTCGTCATCGCGCCGGAACTCGCCGGACGCAGCGGCCTTTACTTTGACCGGGAGCGGGAACGGGCGCCCTCCCCCGCCGCCCTCGACGACGCGACGGCTGCGCGGCTCTGGGAGGTCAGCGAGCGGCTGACCGCCGGGTAGAGAGCCGCGTTGTCCCCACCGCCGCGGCCGGCAAGGGTCGAACCCGCACCCCCGTTCACCGCTCCACCACGACCGTCAACCCGAACGGGTAACGCCCGCTCTCCGGCCCGTAGAGCACCAGGCCGCCGCCGGCCGGGGCGTCTTCGGGCACGATGCACGCGAGGCGCAGGTGCCCCGGCTCCCCGTTGGCGAGGACCCGGCGCAGCTCCTCGCCCTCGACCGTCGCCCGGACGGGGTAGCCGTAGGCCCCCATCCCGCCGCGCAGGTAGGACAGCGCGCCGCGGGAATCGTGCGGGTGGTCGGGCAGCTCGCCGCGGAAGACCGGCACGCCGTTGAGTTCCACCAGGAGCTCGCTGCGGTGCACGTGCGCGTCGGTCTGCGGGTGCCCCTCGTCCCGCCGGGAACTGGCCTCCGCCAGCAGGCGCAGGCGGCGGACGCCGGACAGGTCCACGCCCTCCAGCGACAAGCTCCAGGCGAAGAACCCGCGCCCGCCGCCCTCCACGCGGTCCGCCGCCCCGGCGCGCGCCCGGTCCGGGTCGAAGGCCCCGCTCCAGCGCGCCTCCGCCCAGTCGGCCGGGTGGGCGCGGAGGAGGAGCCGGCCGGGGCCGCCCGCCTGCCGCGCGGGCGGGTAGCCGTCGGGATGACCGACGAGGAACTCGACGTAGTTGTGCGCCACGGCTTCACCGCCCTCGCCGACCTCGCCCCGACCGGCCTCGGCGACCACGTCCAGCCGGCAACGCATCGGCAGCGGGACCGTGTCCGCACCGGGCAGGGTGAACGCCACCTCCCCCGCCGGGGCCACCCGCCGGGCGGGGAACGGGACGGGGTAGCCCCCGCGCGCGAGGTCGGCGTGGACCCGGCCGAGGGCGTCCGTGCCGGACACCCGC
>CAXTFX010000130.1:0-10078 GCA_964243185.1 uncultured Chthoniobacterales bacterium | reverse complement strand
CATACTCGTAGTCCATGCTGCCGTAGCCCCGGGTGATGGATTTAATCTTGTCGTTAAAGTCCACCAGGATTTCGTTCAACGGCAGGATGCAGGTTAACATCACCCGGCGGGTGTCCAGGGTTTCGGTGTGGTCCACGTCCCCGCGTTTCTCCATCACGAGCTGGAGCAGGTCGCCGATGTTCTCGTTGGGGCACAGGAGAAACGCCTTCACGATGGGTTCGCGGATCTCTTCGATCACGCTGCCGTCAGGTAGATGCGCGGGGTTGTCCACCTCCAGGATTTCCCCGTTGGTTTTCTGGACCTGGTAGATGACGCTCGGATACGTCGCGATGATGTCCATGTCATACTCGCGTCGCAGCCGCTCCTGGATGATTTCCATGTGCAGCAACCCGAGGAAGCCGCACCGGAAACCGAAGCCCAGGGCCACCGAACTTTCGGGGGTAAACACGAACGCGGCGTCGTTGAGTTGCAACTTTCCCAACGCGGACTTGAGGTGCTCGAAATCCGCCGTGTTGATCGGGTAAATGCCCGAGAACACCATCGGGTGCACGACCTGGAAACCGGGCAGCGGCTCCTTGGCGGGAAAGCGCGCGTCGGTGAGCGTGTCACCGATCTTGATCTCGGCGGTGCTCTTGATGTTGGCGATGATGTAACCCGTGTCACCCGTTTCCAGGTGCCTGACCGCCTGCATCTTCGGGGTGAAGCGACCGACCTCCTTCACCTCGAACTGGCGGCCGGTGTTGAACAGTTTCACGGGCATCCCCGGCTCGACCCGGCCGGAAAACATCCGCACGTAGCTGATCACGCCGCGGTAGATGTCGAAGACCGAATCGAAGACCAGTCCACGCACCGTCTTGTCGTCGGGAAACAGCGGCGGCGGCGGGATGCGCGCGACCACCGCTTCGAGGATTTCCTCGATACCGATGCCGGCCTTGGCGCTGGCCTCCAGGGCTTCGTCCGCCGGGATGGCCAGGATGTCTTCGAGCTGCCGCCGCACCGAGGGCAGGTCGGCGTTGGGCAGATCAATCTTGTTGATGACGGGCACGATGGTCAGGCCCTGCTTCACCGCCAGATGCACGTTGGCCACCGTCTGCGCCTCCACGCCCTGCGCGGCGTCCACGATCAAAAGGGCACCCTCGCACGCCGCCAGCGAGCGGCTGACCTCGTAGGCGAAATCCACGTGCCCGGGCGTGTCCAGCAGGTTGAGCCGGTATTCCTCCCCGTCCTTGGCCGTGTAGAGCATCGAAACCGGGTGGGCCTTGATGGTGATGCCCCGCTCACGCTCCAGGTCCATCGAGTCCAGGTGCTGTTCCTGCGCCTCGCGGAGTGGGATCGTGTTCGTTTTCGCCATCAAGCGGTCCGATGACGTGGTCTTGCAGTGGTCGATGTGGGCGATGATGCAGAAGTTACGGGTGCGGGAAGAAGGGTGCATCGGCGGCCGGGACTATCGGGTTCGAGCCGGGGAGCGTCAACCGGGGCGGCGCGGCCCCGGCGCGGTAGGCGCCGCCCGGGGTTGCCCCGCCGCCCGCCGGTGGTTTCTTCTGGTCGCCACCGCCCCGGGCGGATGGTAAAGTGCGGGCCTTTTTGGGCGGGCGAAGCGTCGGGGCCCGGGCTCCTGCCCTCTCTCCTTCCCCAACGTTTTGAACCTGCCTTGATCCTTGGCGCTTGATCCTTGATCCTTTGCCCCCCGCATGGATGACCTGCTCGACCTGCCCCTCCTGCGCCGCCTCGCGGGCGGCGAGGAGAGCCTGACCCGCGGGGAGCGCATCTTCCGCGCCGGCCGGGTGGACGGCCTGCGCGCGGCGCCGGACCGGGCCAGCGCACGGGTGCGCGGCAGCGCGCGGTTTTACCGAGTGAAGCTCTGGCGCTCCCGCGGGGAGCTACTCTACAACTGCTCCTGCCCCGCCGGGCGCGACCGGCTCTTCTGCAAGCACTGCGTCGCCGTCGGCCTGGCGTGGCTCCAAGGCGCCCCGCCGCGGGACGAAGCGGACCCGGAGAACGCCCCGCACCTCCCCCCCGCCGACCTGCACCCGGCCCACGAGCACCCGGCTCACGCCCGTGGGGACGAGGACGAGGGACACCCCGGCTACGACGATGGCCCGGAGGCCCCCGCGGAGCCCCCGCCCGTTTCCCCGGAGGAGGTCCGCGCCCACGTCGCCAACCTCGACAAGCGCCGGCTGGTGGACCTGGTCATGGAGGCGCTGGACTACGACGAGATCCTCCGCCGGCGGCTGATGTTGGAAACGACCGGCGCCCCCGCCGGCCGCCGGCTGGACCCCGAGCGGCTGGAGGTTTACCGCCGTCTGCTGGCGGAGGCCATCGAGACGGGCGAATACGTGGACTACGACGGGATGCCCGACTACGTCCAGGGCGTCGAGGAGGCCCTGCGCCCGCTCCACGTCCTGTTGGGGAACGGCCAGCCCGACGCCGTCATCGAGCTGGCGGAGCTGGCCGTGGTCGAGCTCGACCGCGCCGCCGACCTGCTCGACACGGCCGACGGCTCGTTGAACGGGGTCTATGACGAGCTACAGCGTCTGCACCTGGAGGCCTGCCGCTCCGCCCGCCCCGACCCGGTGCCGCTCGCCGCGCGCCTGCTGGACTACGAGCTGGAGGGCGGCCTGGGCATCTTCAACAACGCCGCCAACGCCTACGCCGAGGTCCTCGGCCCCCGTGGGTTGGAGGCTTACCGCCGCCGCCTGACGGCCGAGTGGAACCGCCTGCCGCCCCTGCGTCCGGCGACGGCCAAAAAGCGCACCCCCGCCGCCGACGGGGACGAGGATGAGGACGCCCCGTTCCTCGACCACCGCCGCTTCCAACTCGCCGCCCTGATGGAGCGGGCCGCCGCCGTCGCCGGGGCGGACCCCGACACCCTCGCCGCCGTGCGCGCCCGCGACCTGTCCTCCCCGCAGGATTACCTCGGCATCGCCCGGCTCTACGAGCAGGCCGGCCGCCCCGAGCAGGCTGCCTCCTGGGCGGAGAAGGGTCTGGCCGCCTTTCCCCGCGCCGGGGATGCCAACGACGGGGTCGCCGCCCTGCGCGCCCTGCTGGCCACCCTCTACACCCGGCTCGACCGCCGCGAGGACGCCCTCTCCCTGGCCTGGGCCGCCTTCCTCAACCGCCCCGGCCCCGAGCGTCTCGCCGCCCTGCGCGAGGCGACCCCGGCGGACGCCTGGCCCAAGTGGCGCGCCCACGCCCACGCCCACCTGCGCACCGGCACCGGCCCCGCCGGCCGGCAGCTCCTCGTCGAGGCCCTCCTGACCGAGGACGACGCGGGGGCCGCGCTCCTCGCCGCCCGGGAAGCGGAGGCGCAAAGCCCCGGCGCGCTGCGGCCCGACCTGTGGCTGGCGCTGGCGAACCGGCTGGAAAAAGCTCACCCGACCGAGGCCCTGGAGATCCTGCGCGGCCAGCTCGACGGCCTGCTCGCCACGGGGGGCGCCTGCCCCCCTTCCCCGCGCCTGCTCCGGCAAACGGGGGAGATCCTACGCACCCTGCGCGCCCTGTTCAGCCGCGTCGGCCGCCCGGCGGAGTTCACCACCCTGCGCGCCCAACTGCGCGCGACCCACCACCACCACCGCGGCCTGGTGCGCCTGCTCGATTCGCTGGACCGGCGGCGGTGAGCCCCGTTGGTCTCCACCCCCGGCGAGGGGGGTGATCCCGGGATTATCCCGCGCTCCCGGCCGGCGTTTCTGACCCGCTGATGGTATCCCCGTTTGGCGGCGGCACGGGTAGGGCGGCCTATCCCTAGGCCGACGCCGGGTGGGGGCGCGCCGATACTGAACACGACGGCGGCCTAAAGATAAGCCGCCCTACCCGTGCCGCCGCCCAAGTTCAGACGGAGACGCTACCGACCCGTCGGCACCGCGGAGCGCGACCTGGAAGTTCTCCCCCTCCCAACGGCCGGATTCTACCCAGCAAAACGTCCACGCCAGCGCGCCGCCCCCCCCGTCGGCGGGCAGGTCGGCAAACCAGAGGCCGGGCAGTCCGCTGGGGGTGGTCTCAAGGTCGTGGACCGTTTGCCAACCGTCCGGCGACCAGCGCACCAGGGCGGCGGCCTCCACGATGAGCCGCAGGGTGCCGCCCGCGGGGACCGTGCGGACGCGGTGGCGGAAGGTCCAGCATTCCGGCGGCGGCACGTTTGCCGCGGGGTTTTCGACGTAGCGCCGCCAGGCCGGCTCGACGCGGTCGAACACCCGGCCGTCGTGGGCGCTGCGGACCAGGGAAAGGTATTCGGCGTGGCTCCAGCACAGCGGCATGGCCGAGCCGCTGGGGCGGCCGAACCGCATCCGGCCGTCCGGGGTGTCGGCGTCGTCCCAGAGCTGCTCGGGCAGGAGGTTGCCGGCGTTGGCGAACTTTTCCAATGCCTCGACGAACGGCCGCGGGTCGCGCCCGGCGGCCAACTCGTAGTGGCCGCGCTCGCCGGTGAGGATGGGCCAGCAGCGGCCCTCGCCGGTGCCGTCGTAGGCCGCGCCGCCGGGCTTCTGGCCGTAGCCGTCAAACGGGTAGCGCCGCCAGCCGGGGCCGTCGGGCAGGTCGCGCTTGATCGTCGCGTCCAGGACGGCCACCGAGTCGCGGACGAGCGGGTCGTCGGCGGCGCGCAGGCCGAGGCGCACGAGTTGGAGGAAGTCGCCGCCGACGATGTTCCGCGCCGGGTGCGTGCCCCCGGCGTTGCCCAGGGTGATCTCCGCGTGGTCCGGGTCGGCCGGCGCGTCCGGGTCCGTGGGGTCAGCCGGGGTGATGCGGACGAAGTGGCGGGGTTTGCCGGGGACCAGTTCGCCCCGGCTCGTCGCGCACCAGTCCTCGACGTGGGCGTTGAGCCAGTCGGCGTAGGTCAACAGGAAGTCGGCCGTGCCCTGTCCCGGCTCCCGGGCGCGGGCGAACTCGGCGGCGCAGACCAGTCCGGCCACGGTCGTCGCCAGCGTGAAGGGGGAGTAGCCGGCGTTCTCCTCCCAACGGTCCTGCCCGGTGACGGGGCCGCTTTTCACGAGAAAGGCCGCGGCGCGCTCAATGACCGGCCAGGGGTCGAAGCCGCCCAGCGCGTCCGCCTCCCGCAGGCGCCACGCCAGCAGGAGCGGGGCGGCCATCTCGTCGAGCTGGATGCCGCCCCAATACGCCCGGCCGTCAATCCACGAGTTCTGCGGGAAGGAGCCGTCGTCCTCCTGGATGCAGGCCAGCCAGATGAGCGCGCGCAGGGGCGTGGCCGTCTGGCCGGTGGCCAGCAGCGCGGTGGCGCTCTGGACTAGGTCGCGCGTCCAGACCAGGTGGTAGCCGCCGAGGTCGGCGTCGGTCTTCGTCTCCCCCCAGGGCGTCGAGAGCGAGGCGGTGATGGCGCCCTCGAAGGCTTTGTCCTCGTGGGCCAGGAGCACGTTGCGGCTCAGGCGGTAAAGGCCGCCGTCGTCCCCGGTGGCCCCGGAAAAATCGAACTCCGGCGCGATGGCCGCCCGCTGCCACTGGGTGACAAAGGCGGCGCGCTGCTCCGGCCAGGGCGTCGCCAGGGCTTGCAGCGTGCAGGTGGCCGCGCTCTGCGTGGTGTCCCCGAAGCCGATGGCCACGGTAAACTCCCGCGCGCCGTCGCCCGCGTCGGCCGCGGCGTGGGCGAAGTCCACCTCGCCGGTGAGCGCGACGTTGCCCCCCGCCGCCTCCAGGTATTGCCAATCCATCTGGAAGTTGCCCTTGTGCAGGTCCTGCCAGCCGTCCGACACGCCCACGAAGCCGGCCGAGCGTTTGGAAAAGCCGGCGCCGCAAGCCAGCACGAGGTGTTTCGCCCCGCGTTCGGCGCGCAGGAGCCGCGCCTGGGCCGTCTCGCAGATGTAGGCGGTGTTCCCCTCCCCGCGCCCTTCCAGGCGGGGGGTGAGCAGGGCGTAGAGCCGCAGTTTACCGCGCAGGGTTTCGTCGGGAACCTCCAGGCGCACGCGCACCAGCACGACGGAGCGGTGCGGGTCGGCGATGACCTCCTTCACCAGCCGGTAACGGCCGCCCGGCGCGGCGTTGGTCAGCCGGTAGAGCAGGGTGCCCCGCTCGGGCATCTCGATGGCGTGGTGGAGGTCACGTTTCTCCTCGTGGACGAAACTCTCGCCGTCGCTGATGAGAAACCCGAAGTCCCGCGTGGCCGGGGAGTCCACGTGCGGGCAGTAGATTTCGTTGAGCACGCCGTGGCTCAGGGTGAACCAGACCCGCGAGTTGGCGTTGTAGGCGGTGCCGACGCCGTCCTTGGCGCTGGAGGTCCAACGGGGCGTCGCGCCGGGGGCGCCGGGGGCGGAATGAGCGGTGAGTTGCATGGGTCGAGCGGATAAGCGGAACACCGGAAGGAGCAGGGTTCCGGCCGGTTTATTCCCGTTCGCCGGCCGGACCGCCCGCGCGGCGGCGGTCCTCCGGGAATATCTCCCCCGGCCGGTCCTCTGGCTCTAAACCCGTTTGATGAATTTTCGTTTCCACCCTCGCCGCCCCGCGCTCGGACTCGCCGCCGGGGCGCTCGCGGGTTTGCCGCTGACGGCGACGCTGGGGCACCCCGCGCTGGCCATCGGCCTCGGCGCGCTCTGCGGGCTCGCCTACGCCCTCGCCAACGGGCCGGGGAACGCCGCCACGCGGGGCACTTACCTCGACGGGGCCTTCACCGCGGCGGCGCTGGGCGTGCCGCTCTGGGGGGCGGTCAGCGTCGTGGCCCTGCCGATCCTCGCCGGGCGGGGGCCGCAATGGACGGCCGAGGGGATGCGCGCGCTGTTCCCGGCGCTGGTCGGCTGGCTGCTCGCGGGCGTCGTCCTCGGGGTGCTCGTGCCCGTGGGGAACGTGGTCGCGCGCCGTTTCCTGGGGCCGGAGGTGGAACCTGACGCGCTTCCGTCCGAGCCGCCGAAGCGCGTCCTCATCCTCGGCGGCGGCTTCGCCGGGGTCGGCACGGCGCAGGGGTTGGAGCGGCAGTTCCGCGCCGACCCCTCCGTGAAGTTCACCCTGGTCAGCGAGACGAACTCGCTGCTGTTCACCCCGATGCTCACGGAGGTCGCCGCCAGCTCGCTGGAGCCGACGCACATTTCCTCCCCGCTGCGGACCAGCCTGCGGCGCACGCGGGTCGTGCGCGGGCGGGTGGCCGGGTTTGACCTGGAACGGCGCCGGGTCCGCGTGCAGCGCCCCGAGGCGGAGGCGGAAACCCCACCCGACGAGCTGCCCTACGATCACCTCGTGCTCGCGCTGGGGGCCGTTTCCAACTACCTCGGCAACGACGCCGTCCGCGCGCACTCGCTCGATTTCAAGTCGTTGGGCGACGCCATCCGCATCCGCAACCACGTCATCGCCGCCTTCGACGCCGCCGACGCGGAGCCGGACCCGGCCAAACGCCGCGCACGGTTGACCTTCGTCATCGCCGGCGGCGGGTTCTCGGGGGCGGAACTCTCCGGGGCGCTCAACGACTTCGCCCGCGGGATGTTGGCCGACTACCCGAACCTCCCCGCGGAGGATTTGCGCGTGGTCGTCGTTCACTCCCGCGACCGCATCCTGCCCGAACTGAGCGAGACCCTGGCCGCCTACGCGCTGGAGCGGATGCGGGACCGGGGCGTCACCTTCCGGCTCAACGCCCGGGTGACGGACGCCGGTCCCGGTCGCGTGACGATCCGGACCAAGGGCGAAGGCGACGACGCGCCCGGCGACCCCGAGGAGATCGCCGCGGGAACGCTCGTGTGGACGGCCGGTTCCGCCCCCAGCCCGGTGCTCAAGGACCTGCCCGTGGAGCACGACAAGCGCGGGGCCGTGATCACCGAACCGACGATGGCCGTTAAAGGCCGCAACGACGTCTGGGCGCTGGGCGACTGCGCCTCCGTGCCGGACGCGAAAACGGGCAAACCCTGCCCGGGCACCGCGCAGTTCGCCGTGCGCCAGGCCCCGCACCTCGCGCGCAACCTCCACGCCGTCCTGCACGGGCGCGAGCCGCGGGGGTTTCACTTCGACGCGCTGGGCACGCTCTGCGTGGTCGGCCACCAGACGGCGTGCGCGGAGGTCAAAGGTCTCCGCTTTAGCGGTTTCTTCGCGTGGCTGATGTGGCGGGCGATCTACTGGGTAAAACTCCCCGGCCTGGAACGTAAAGTCCGCGTCCTGAGCGACTGGGTCATCGAGCTGTTCTTCCCGCGCGACATCGTCCAGACGCTCGACTTCAACGACGAACGCGGCGGTCGCGGCGCCCCGCCGGAGGCGTCCCCGGCGGAGGTAGGGCGGGTCGTCCCTAACCCGCCGCCGTGGTGCTCCCGACAGGGAAACCCACCGTTGGTTTCGCCTTCGGCCCGCCCCCCTGCGGCGGGTCAGGGACGACCCGCCCTACCTCCGCAGCGCCTAAATTTTGTGATGATAACCAACGCGCCACCTTCGAGGCTCGACCTTCCGGCCGTTCCCCCCGACCGTTTCCCCTTGGTCTTAGGTGGCCTCATGGGGCTGAACGGCGGGCTGGCCCTGTTCGTCGCCGGGCTGGCCGGTCCCGTGACGGGGCCGGTTCTCGGCGCGCTGGCCGGGGCCGGGTTCGCCGCGCTCACGGCGGACCGGGCGCGGACGGCCGGCCAGGGGCTGCTCTGGGCGCTGGCGTTTGCCCTGCTGGGGTGGTTCGCGTCGGTCTTCCCCTTCCCGCCGGGGCCGATGCCGATGATGGACGCGGCCCGCGCGCACTTCCCGGCGCTGGTTGGCGCGCTGCTGCTCTTCGCGGCGCCCGTGGGGCTGCTGCTCGGGGCCTACCGCGCCCGCACGGAGTCCGCCCGGAGCGGGGACGCCGCCCAACGGTTCTCCCTGGCGCGGGCGCTGACGGCCGGCGGGCTGGCGGGCGTGGTCGGCGGGGTCGTGTTCGCGGGGTGGATGGCGCGCTCGGGGCAACTGGCGCCCGTGGCGGCGCTGGTCGGTTCGGCGTCGCTCCTGGTCGGGCTGGCGCTGCACTTCGCCGTCGCCGTGGTCATCGGCGGCTCGTTCGGGTTGTTCTTCCAACGGGACGTGCGCGGCTTCGGCTCAAGCATGGGTTGGGGGCTGGCCTACGGAATGCTCTGGTGGTTCCTGGGACCGTTGACGTTGCTGGCGTTCGCGCAGGGAGGGTTGCCGGACTGGCGCGCGGAGCACGCGCGGGAGCTGTTCGGACTGTTGCCCGCGCACATCGTTTACGGGTTGTTGCTGGGCTTGATCTACGCGGCGATTGACCGGCTCTGGGTCACGCTGTTCATCGAGAGCGACCCGATCCGCCGGCTGCCGGAGGGGCCGGGTTCGCGCACCGTGCGCTCGCTCGGCCGCGGGGCCGTGGCGGGGCTGGCGGGCGGGGTCGCCTTCGTCCCGATGATCGCGGGCATTGACGGCTTTCCGCGCGTGGCGGCGCTGGTGGGCAGCGCGTCTTTCGGGGTCGGGCTGACGCTGCACCTGCTCGTCGGCGTGGGCATCGGCATGAGCTACGGCTGGTTGTTCGAGCGGGAATCGCCCGACTTCCTTTCCGGGGTCGGCTGGGGGCTGCTCTACGGGCTGACGTGGTGGTTCCTGGGGCCGTTCACCTTGTTCCCGATGGTGCTGGGCTGGTCGTTTACCTGGACCGCGACGGCGGTGGCCAGCTCGCTGCCCTCGCTGCTCGGCCACCTGCTCTACGGGGTGACGACGGCGACGACGTTTTTGCTGCTGGAACGGCGGCGGGAACGCTGGGAGCGGCTCGACCCCCGGTTCGCGGCGCGGGAGGAACGGGAGCGGCGGCCCGGCGGCACGCCCGCCCCGGCGCTGTGGTTCTTCGCGGTCGGGATCGGCGTGCTGCTACCGATCCTGTTGGCCTGAGAGGGGCGCCCGGGGCAGAAACCCCGGTAGCCGGGGGAGGTGTTCGGAAGGTCCAACCCACCCGATGCGGCAACCGGAAAGCGGTGCGTCGGAGGAGGGGGTTCCAAGCGTTTCCAACCATTCATGAACCGGCGGCAAACTCTCCCGCGAGGCGCGAAGGACGCCCCTCCCCCCGCCGGCCCCGCGCGCGCCCTGCTCGCCAGCGCGCTGCTCACCGACCCCACCCGGGCGGCGCTGACGGCGCGCCTGGACGAAGGAGCCCCGCCCAGCGGCCCCCCGCGGTTTTTCGACCCGCCCGCCTTCCCCGCCCTCC
>CAXTFX010000129.1:0-10177 GCA_964243185.1 uncultured Chthoniobacterales bacterium | reverse complement strand
TCCAGGCTGCCGAGGTCGGCGCCCGGGGCCTCTCCTTGGGAGGAGTAGGCCGGTGACAGGAGGGTGGGGGCAACGGGGTTCATGCCAGTTCGGCCAGGCAGCGTTGGTGGACCGCGTCGAAGGGCAAGGCGCGCACGACGGCGGGCAGCAGCTCGCCCCAGGGCAGCACGCCGGGGTGAGCGGCCTCGAAGCGCCGGCCCGAACCGCTGCGCTTGAGCCCAGCCAGCAGGGCCACAATGGGCTGCGTGGCGTCACGTCGGGCCGCGTCGGTCGCCGGGGTAATAGCCGCAAGCACGTCCTCCAGGTAACGGGGCAGGATCAGGGCGAGCATGGCGACGTGACGCACGTCCTGGCGGGGGGCGATGCCATCCCCGGGCACCCCCTCCTGGGGCACGTCGGTCGCGAGCGCCACCTTGTTGAGCAGCAGCTCCTCCGGGCTGAGCACCCGCACGGGCAACGGGCGAGGGGCGGCCACGCCCGGCGCCCCCTGCGGCGTCAGCCGGGCCGCGACGGGCGGGAACAGGGTGGGCGCGGGCCGCAGGAACTCCACGAGCAACTCGCCGCGGCGCAGCTTGGCCTGCATGACGAAGGCGTCGGGCGCGGGCGGGACGAACTCCCAGCCGCTCTCGGCGGCCACCCGGCGCGCCTCGGCCGTGGTGCCCACCAGGTCGAGGTCCTTGCTGGTGAAGGGCCGGAACGCGTCCAGGCGCGGTTCGTGGGCGCGGTAACGCTCGGCCCAGAGGTTGACGGCCTGGCCGCCGACGATGACGAAGGGCTGGCCGGCGTCGTTGGCGCAGCCTACCACCACCCGGTAGTCCTCTAGGCGTCCGTGGCTTCCAGGTGGCGGAGCAGGGCTTGGCATCGCTGGGCAAACTCCGCCGCGTCGAAGTGGATCACGGCCGCGCGGATCACCTCGCCGGGCAGAAACGAGTTCTCGGCCTGGAGCTGCTCGGGGGTGATTTCGCCTGCGGCCAGCCGCGCCTGGTCGCGCCGGCGCATCTCCCCTTTGAGCCGGGTAGACTCGGCGTCGAGCGGCCGGAGGCGGCGGGAGGAGGGGGTAGCCATGGGAGCCGGCGGGAGCATAGCCCGAGCCGCCCTCGGTGGGCAAGCGGCGGGGGGAGAGAAGGGAAACTTCACTGCTGTGGAGGATCTCGGCAGGAGGCCACGGGCAAACCTCAAAAATGGCGTCGGCGAGCCTTGGGACGGGGAAAACGGGGGCCTCTGGAGGGTGCATGGGCGGAGAACAACCAATCCGGCCTCCATTTTCCTCCATCCGGTTAGCTTTACAATAATAATCCTTATTGTAAGGAAAAATCATGTTTACGAGGCAAAAACACGAGATTATTGTAAAATCCTGGCAAACAGTGGAGACCAATCTGGATTGATCGTCCCAAGCGGCTGATTTGTCCCCGCTTTTGAGGGGTTTAGAGGGGTTAATAATACTGCGTCAGGTTGTTGGTGGGCGATTAAAGCGGGTGTGGCACCAGGGACCTCGGCCGCTGTAGCGGATGAGCACAACCTGGAGGAGCCGGCGCATCGCCGGCAAGCTCGGCGACGGTCTTTCTTTGTGTGCCCCTTCGCCGCTGCTCGGCGCGCAGGAAGACGAAGGCGGCGGTGACCAAGGCGACGTGGTGGCACCAGCCCTGCCAGGAGCGGCCCTCGAAGTGGTCCAGGCCGAGTTCCTCCTTTAGCTCCCGGTCGTCCTGCTCGATGCGCCAGCGCGCCTTGGCCGCGGCCACCAACGCTGGCAGCGGCAGCTCTGAACCCGTCTGTGCCAGCCAGTAGCGCGTCGGCTCCGGGGCATCCGCCGACCCCTCGAGGAGGAGGGTCTCCCCTACGCGCGCGGGTTGCGGCCCGCTGCGCCAACCGTTGGCCGCCCAGAGTGGCAGCCGGGCGAAGCGGTTGGTTTGTGGGCCTTTGCTACCCTGCCGCCAGGTGACTTCCTGCCAAGCCTCCACCGGCAGGGCGCGGGCGATCTCGCGCACATCCTGCGGCTCGGAACCAAGGGGACGGGGACGGCGCGCCGGCCGGCCCTTCGCCGTGAACTTCTGTGCCTCGAAGACGGGGGCTGCCTGCCAGCCGGTGGTCGTCCAGGGCACGCGCACCGCGTGGGCCAAGCCACGCTGGCGCAGCGCGGCGCGCCACTCAGAACTGCCGCCACACGCCTCGTCGGCGAGCACGACGCCCGGGTAAGCGCCCCAGCGTAACGCCTCGTCGATGACGGCCAGCGCGAGGTCCGTTTTGCTCTGGTAGATCACCTCGGCGGGGATGCCGGCCGCGCCGCGGCGGGCCACGTTTCCGTCCATGCCTCGGGCAGGTAGAGCCGCCAAGGACAGGGGGCGACTCTCGCCCGGGCGCTCCCCGGCCCGGTGCAGGCTGACGGCCACCTGGCAGTTGGCGATCTTACCTAGGGCACCGCAATACTGGCGGGCGACGCCGACGGAGTGTTTACCAGCCTTGAGAAAGCTCGTCTCGTCGATGATCCAGTAGGTCGGTGCTTGTCGGCGCGCCTCCCGCTTGATCAAGCCCCCCAGGAGCACTTCCGCCGGCCAGGGACTCTGACTGACGAACTGCTGGAGACCCTGCTTGCTCCTGCCCAGGCGCGTGGCCATCGGCTCCGCGCCCTTACGTTCCCCATCCAGGAGCAGGCCGCGCACGCAGGCCCCCGCCCAAGCCCGCCGGTCCCGCCGGCCCATGAAGGCCGGTCAGCTCCCCCAGGAAGGCTTCCAGCCGCCTCTCCACCGCCGCTAACTCGCTTGCTCGCATCCGCCCACCGTGGCACTCGCCTCCTGAAATGGACGGAAATAACCTGACGCAGTATTCCTAGATCAACACCACGGTGTTATAGGAACCAGGCCGGCTACCGAGCTTCGCGGCGAAACGCGCGGCGAGGTAGTTGGGCCAGCGGTGGTTAGCGTCCGGCGTGGAGTCATAGCCGTCGGTGATGGAACCGTGCCCAATGCTCCCCAGCGCCCCTACAAGCACCGGGGGAGATGGGACGAAAATCGTTCCGAAATTACCCAAGCAGCCTGTCAACCGGAGCGTAGGCACTCTCTAGGTCCCAGACCGTGGGCCTGTGAAAAAATCTTGTAGAACCTGGCGTAGCTGCCGAACCCCGCGGCATAGACGCATTCGGTGATGGTTTTTTGTTCAGGACCCCGGTAGATCTCCCAGAATCGCCCCAGGCGATGGGCATTCCGGTAGTGGTTGAGGGGCACCCCAACCTGTTTGTGAAAGGTTCGGCTCAGATAAGGGGCGCTCACCCCGCAACGGCGCGCCAGGACGCCGAGCTTCATCTCAAGGTCGCCTTCGCTCAAGAAACGGAGCGCCTTGCACACGGCGGGGTGGAGCGGAACGTCCGAGCAATGGCGGTCCCCCTTCTGCTGGTAACGCCAACAGAGCAGCAGGAGGTGGTGCAACCCAGCGTTGAGTCCGTCCGGGTCGCCGTGCTCGAAGCGGAAACTCGGGCTTAGCCCGAAGCCCAGTTCGCGGTTGAGGAGTTCGGGGTCGAGGGCGCCTTCCATGAGCGCGTCCATCGTCCGGCGCGCCAGATCGAACGCCGTCGGTTCCAAGATGGCGTGGAGGACGCCCTCCCGGGCGAAGTTCTCGCTCTTCAACCCCTCGTAAGCCGCGCTCCGACAGGATCGCTTGATCAGAGCCGGTTTGAAGACCGAGACGTAATACTGGGCGTCGGCGGTGCGGTCCACCAACTGGTGTTCCTGTGCCGGGAAGAACCACAGCAACGTGCCCCGCGGGAACGTGTAGCGTCGCTCGCTGACCACGTAGGTGATGGCGCCGCGCACCACGAGGTTCAGCTCCAACTCGACGTGGTGGTGGCTGTTGAGCTTGGGCGGGTTGCGGGCCGACTCCGCCAGGAAGAGGAGCCCGTCGTAAGCGGGCCGGAGCTTCAGGTTCTCAAGCACTCCGACAAAATACGATAAGTTTCCGGCAAGGCGCAAGAGGACTCTGCGGAATGCGGTGCGGTAGGCTGGCCACGTTGACCCCGTTAATCACCTAACATTCCACCAATCATGCCTTACCTTCCCCCAGTGATGCGCATCGTTCGCGCGGTCCTTTGCTTACTCGGCTTGCTGATACTTTTCGTATTCTCGCGAGCTCCGGCCGCACCCGCGGCACGTGCCCGCCTGAAGTTTGTCTTCCTCAACTACGTCGCTCCGGGTGACCAGTTGTTCGGCACCATCCACCAGGGGGCGCGGGACGCGGCCAAGGCGCTGGAGGTGGACGTTGATTTCCAGTTTGCCGACCTTGATCCGGTCAAGCTCAACAACCTGATCGAGACGGCCATTTCAAACAAGGTTGATGGCATCGCGATCACGATCACCGACCCGAACGCCTACACGGAAAACGTCTGCAAGGCGATCAAGGCCGGCATTCCGGTGATCGCGTTCAACGTGGATGATCCGCAAGGCGCCCAGCACAGTTGCCGGATGGCTTTCGTCGGACAAGATTTCGTCCGCTCTGGCTACGCGTTGGGCAAACGTCTGGTCGAGCAAGGCAACCTGAAGACGGGCGACGTGGTTTTCACCCCGGTCGAGTTTCCCGAAGCCTCCTACGCGACCTTGCGTCACCAGGGCATCGCCCAGGCCCTGACCGAGAAAGGGGTTAAAACCGAGATGGTTGGCACCGGCAACAACCCCTCGGAGGTCTTGACCAAGATGACGCAATACCTGCTCGGCCACCCGAAGACCGCAGGAGTGGTCACTCTCGGCAGCGTGACCGGGCGGGTCGTGCTCGACGCCTTGAAAGAGGTGGGCATGAAGGTGCCTGTCGCCACGTATGACAACTCCACCGAGATCATGGCGGGCATCAAGTCAGGCGCGATCGTGGCCACCGCCGACCAGCAACCTTACGAGCAGGGGTTTTACCCGGTGGTGCAAATGTATCTCTACGCCCGCTACCGGCTCTACCCGGCGGATATCGCCACCGGCGGCATCGGTCTGACCGACCAGAAGAGCATCCAGGGCTTGGACATCGGGACCCTGATGGGGAAATACCGCTGACCAGAAGGCGCGATACACGTTCCCATGAACCCCGAGATTCCGGTGGCCGCCCCGGTCGTCCTCAAGCCCGAGGAAAGCAAACCCGAGCAGGGCAAGGGCGAAGGTTGGAGACCCGCCCTTAGCCAGGTCACGATCGTCTTCCTGGTCGTGCAGGTCGCGTGCGTGGCGGCGAGCTTGACCTTCCCGGACCGGTTTCATTACCTGTCGCCTGGTAACGTGGCGGTGACCCTCAAGGCCATTCCTCCTTTGGGCGTGCTCGCCTTGGGGGTTGGCCTGCTGATGATCGCGGGGGAATTCGATCTGTCCGTGGGCTCCGTTTACACCTTCACCGCCCTGGTGATGGCCAAGCTGACGGAGGGCGGCCTTTCACCTTATCTCGGGTTGTTGGCAGCCCTGCTGCTCGGGGCGGCTATCGGCGTCACCAATGGGTTGGTGGCGCTACGCTTCTCCTTGCCCTCGTTCATCGTCACGCTCGGCAGCCTTCTGTTCTGGAAGGGCGCGGCGCTGCTTTATCACGGCGCGACCGCCGAACCATTCCGCCCGCCGGGGTCGTTTCGGAGCGTTTTCTCCGGCGACCTCGCGTTTGGCGGGGGCTACAGCGCGAACCTGAGCTTCTTCTGGCTCTTGGGCATCACCGCGATCTGCTACCTGCTGTTGCACCACCACTGGTTCGGCAACCATCTGCTCGCGACCGGTGGCAACCGCCGCGCGGCGGTCTCCATCGGCATCCCGGTCGGACGCACCAAGCTGGCGGCCTTCGCTCTGGCGGGAGCTTGCGCAGCCTTCGCCGGCGCGCTGGCCTGCACCCGCGTCGGCAGCATTCAGCCGGGTCAGGGCCAGGGGTTGGAATTGCAGGCAATCGCCGCGTGCGTGATCGGTGGAGTGGCGCTGGTCGGCGGCCGCGGGAGCGCCGTCGGCATCGTCCTCGGCACGGTTCTGATCTACACGATCCAGGACATTTTACTGCTGGTCGGCGCCCCCGGCTTCTACCTGGAAATGTTCGTCGGGGCGCTCATCGTGACCGCCGCCATCCTCAACCAACTCTCGCGCCGAAGCTCATGACGGAACCTTTCCTGAACGCCGTCGGCTTAACGAAGCGCTACGGCCGGCAGGTGGCCCTCGACCACGTTGACCTGGCGGTGAACAACCGGGAGGTGGTGGCGTTGCTGGGCGACAATGGGGCCGGCAAGTCCACGCTCGTGCGTATCATCTCGGGGATCGAGAGCCCCGGCTCGGGGGAGTTTTTCGTGGAAGGCCGTCCCGCCCGCATCGGCGGCCGGCGGGATTCAGAGAGGTTGGGGATCGAGACGATCTATCAGGACATCGCTCTGGTTGACTCGTTGTCGATCGCCCGGAACATCTTCATGGGGCGCGAACTCGTCATCGCCTTCGGCCTGCTACGCCACCGGGAGATGGATCGGGTCGCCCGCACCGTGCTGCGAAATACCGTCAGCATCAGCGGCATTGATTCGCCCCGCAAAGAGGTGGGCGCGCTCTCCGGTGGCCAGAAACAGGCCGTCGCGATCGCCCGCGCCGTGCACTTCAAGCGCCGTCTGCTGATACTCGACGAGCCGACCAGCGCGCTGAGCGTGCGGGAAACCCAAAAATTACTTGAGCACGTAGTCGAGTTGAAAACTGAGGGTGTCAGTAGCCTGCTGGTGACACACAACATGTATCATGCCTACGACGTTTGTGATCGCTTCGTAGTCCTCAGCCACGGCCGGAAAACCGCCGACGTGAGTAAACACGAAATCGCGCTCAAAGAACTGACCGCGCTCGTGGCGCAGAGTTAGAAGCTCGTCATGGAACAAAGGCTTAATCAAATCAGCTTACACCCCCGTTGAGTGCCCAACGCGTAAGACTTTGGAGGGTAGTCACATTTCCAAGTGTTTCATGGTCTGATGAAAAATCCCCGCACCTTTGGCCAACTCCCCGGCGGCGAAACCGTCGAGGCATGGACGCTGGGCAACGCCACGGGGGCGTCGCTGCAGGTCATCACCTTCGGCGCGATCGTTTCCCACCTGCGCGTGCCGGACCGGCGCGGCGAACTGGCCGATGTCGTGCTGGGCTTCGATTCGTTAACGCCTTACCTGGCAAGACACCCCTACTTCGGGGCGACGGTCGGGCGGGTGGCGGGACGGATCACGGCCGGCCGGTTCCGCCTCGGGGACCGATCGTTTCAGCTTGCCCTCAACGACCCGCCGAATCATCTGCACGGCGGGAACGCGGGCTTCGACAAGAAGCTCTGGCACGCCGAGCCGGCGAACCGCGCGGACGGTGCGGACGCGGTGCGTCTCACCTTGCAAAGTGCCGACGGTGACGAGGGTTATCCCGGTCCGTTGGAGGCGTCGGTCACGTTTACGCTCACGGATGACGGCGAGTTCATTTACGAAACCGAGGTCTCGGCCCCGCGACCCACGCCGGCCAACCTGACGCACCACTCCTATTTTAACCTCGCCGGGGAAGGGACCGGCCCGGTCACCGACCACGAGTTCCAGATCTTCTCCGGGGCTTACGCGCCCACCGACGCGGCCATGACCCTGCTGGGCCGCCGCGAGGGCGTGGAGGGTCTGGGCTGTGACTTCCGGCAACCCCGCCGGTTGGGGGAGGCCCTGCCGGGTATCCTCAACTCCCACGGTGACCTTTACTTCACCGGTCCACGCCCCGGCGCCCACGCCCTCCCCGTGCCCGTCGCGCGGGTGAAGGAACCCAGTTATGGGCGAGTCCTGGAGGTGCATTCCACGGAGGACTGCCTGCAACTCTACTCCGGCGTGTCGTTGGACGGCTCGCTGCGCGGCAAGTCCGGGACGCCTTACGGCCCCCACCAGGGGTTTTGCCTGGAGTGCGAAGGCTATCCCGACGGGGTCAATACCCCGGCCCTCGGGGACATCGTCCTCCGCCCCGACCAGCCCCGCCGTCACACGACCGTTTACGCCTTCTCCGCAGAGTGAATTCCGCCGGCCGTTCGATCCCGCAACCTTCCCATTCTCGGCACCCATGAGCCACGAAGCCACCATCCTCCTCAAGCCCCCGACCAAGCTCGACTACAGCCTGACGGGCGAGAACGCCACCCGCGCCATCGAGCGCGGCCTGGCGGAAGCCGATTGGTATCAGAGCCCGGTGCCGCGCGCGACCATGCGCAAGCTGCTGGAGCGCCGGGACGGCCCCGCCATCCGGGATACAATCATCTGGTTCGCTCTGATCATCGGCAGCGCCGCGACAACCTGGGCGCTGTGGCCGTCCTGGTGGGCGCTGTTGCCCTACATGGTCTACGCCGTGCTCTACGGGTCCACCTCGGACTCCCGGTGGCACGAGGCGGGTCACGGCACGGCCTTCAAGACCGACGGGCTGAACACCGCGCTTTACGAAATCGCCTCCTTCATGGTTATGCGGGAATCCACCGTCTGGCGGTGGAGTCACACGCGCCACCACAGCGACACCATCATCGTCGGCCGCGACCCGGAGATCGCGGTGCCCCGGCCACCGGACCTCTTCGGCCTCGGCAAGAGCCTCCTGGGCATCCCGAACTACCGGAACTACTTCAAGCACATCGTCCTGCATTCCTTTAACCGGACCACCCCGGACGAGGCCACCTACATCCCGGCGAGCGAGTTCCCGAAGATCTTCCGCAAGGCCCGCGTTTACGTGGCCATCTACGCCGGCGCCATCCTGGCGGCGGTGGCGACGCGGAGCATCCTGCCGCTGCTGTTCGTCGGCGTGCCGAACCTGGTCGGCTCGTGGCTGATGCTCATCTACGGGCTGACCCAACACACGGGCCTGGCCGAGAACGTCCTCGACCACCGGCTCAACTGCCGGACCGTTTACATGAACCCGATCAACCGGTTCCTGTATTTGAACATGAACTACCACGTGGAGCACCACATGTTCCCGCTGGTGCCCTACCACGCACTGCCCGCGCTGCACGAGGCCATCAAGGACGACCAGCCCACCCCTTACCCGAGCCTGCTCGCCGCCTGGCGGGAGATCATCCCGGCCGTGCTCCGGCAGCGGCGGGACCCCGCCTACCACGTCAAACGCGCGCTCCCGGACCCGAAGCCCCACCCCGGCCAGGGGGTGACAAAATCGAACGGACGCCCGGACGGCGAGGGCTGGATCCAGGTTTGCGCGGGGGCGGACGTGGGTTGGTCGGACGTGATCCGCTTCGACCACGGCCGGAAAACCTTCGCCATCGCCCGGGACGGCCAGGGCGTGCTCTACGCCACGGACGGCATCTGCACCCACGGCAACGTCCACCTCGCGGACGGTCTGGTGAAGGGGGACATCATCGAGTGCCCGAAGCACAACGGCCGCTTCTTCCTTTCCGACGGCTCGCCCGCCCGCACGCCGGTCTGCCGCGGTCTGGCGACCTACCCCATCGAGGAGCGCGGCGGCCACATTTACCTCAACGTGACCCTCCCCCGCGGTTCGGGCGCCCGCGCCCAGCGGCCCGTCCACCTGCGGGTCGTCAGCAACCGCAACGTCGCCACGTTCATCAAGGAACTGGTGCTCGAACCGCTGGAGGGGGAAAGCCCCGTCACCTTCACCCCGGGCGATTACCTCCAGATGGACATCCCGGCCTACGGGGAGATCCGCTTCCGCGACTTCGACATCCCCGAGCCTTACGCGACGGTCTGGCGCAACCAGCACGTCTTTGATCTGGTCGCGCGCAACCCGGAAGCCGGTCGCCGCAACAACTACTCCCTCGCCTGCAACCCGCAGACCGAGCGCACCCTGCGCTTCAACGTCCGCATCGCCACGCCGCCACCGGGTCAGGATTGCCCGCCCGGCGTCGGCTCCGCTTACGTCTTCAGCCTCAAGCCCGGGGACACCGTCTCCGCCGTCGGTCCGTTCGGGGACTTCCACATCAAGCCGACGCAGAAGGAAATGATCTACATCGGCGGCGGCGCGGGCATGGCGCCCCTGCGTTCCCACCTCTCCCACCTGCTCGAAACCGAGCGGACCCGCCGCAAGGTCAGCTTCTGGTATGCCGCGCGGTCCCGGCAGGAGCTTTACTACCAGGATTACTTCGAGCGGCTGGCCGCGGCGAACCCGAACTTCACCTTCCAGGTCTCCCTCTCATCGCCCCTGGACGGGGATAACTGGAGCGGTCACGCCGGCTACATCCACGAGGTCCTGCGGGATGAATACCTGAAGGA
>CAXTFX010000128.1:0-10270 GCA_964243185.1 uncultured Chthoniobacterales bacterium | reverse complement strand
GGCCGAGGGCGTCGGCAGTCTGCCGGTCGAGGGAATCCGCGGGAGCGATCCCGCGGTCACGACGGAAACGCTCCAGCGCCTCAACGCTGCCAGCGTTAAGGCGTCCGTTCACCGGCCCGCGGTAGTAACCACGGGCCTTGAGGGTGCGCTGTAGGTCCACGATGCGGACCCGGTCCCGAGTCAAGACGGTCCCCGCGGCGACCTGCGAGGCGTGGTAGCCCCGGTGCTCCCCGTAAGGGTCACCGTAACCGGTAAACGTACCGGGCCGACCGTAGGCGAACCCCCGCCCCCGGCCGTGGCCGCCGTAACCGCCGGACCCGGTGCGACCCGGGCTTCGACCACCGACGCCCGTTCCCCCCCGTCCGCCGGCCCCGGTCGCGGCGGTGCCAGTGGCCCCTCCCGCCGTGGCGCCGGCAGCACCCGTGCCCCCCGCGGCGCCGGTGGCACCTGCGGCCCCCGCCCCTCCCGCGCCCCCCCCGCCGCGGCTGCCCCCGCCGGGGCTCCGGGCCCACGCGGGAACTGGGGCGAACGCGAGGTAAACGCCCAGGGTCATGGTCATAATCAAGCGGGAGGTGCGTGGCTTCATAAACATTGGTTCTCCTTCCATAACGCTTGGCCGCGCCGGGTCAGACGTGCGGATTCCTGACGCCAAGCGCAACATTTTCCGAAAAAACGTTGCACGATGCTTCCGTTGTCTGAGAATAGGCCGACCCCCGCTCCCCCCGGGAACTTTCGTTCGTGGTGCTCCCCGTTGGGCGCGTCCGCGGCGGCTCTCGGCGCGTGCGGGTTTCTCCCACCCACTCGCGGCCTCGTCGTCGCAATCTCCCCTCCATAAATGAACCAACCTCGTCGCTCGTTCCTACGTTCCACCCTGTGCACCGCCGCCGCCCTTTCCCTGTCCTCCGCGCTGTGGGCCGTCCCCGCTGCTCGGGCCGCAGACAAAACGCTCATCGGCCTTTCCCTTGACACCCTGAAGGAGGAGCGGTGGCAGGGCGACCGCGATCTCTTCGTGAAGAAGGCGAAGGAGCTCGGCGCCGATGTGCTCGTGCAGTCCGCTAATTCCGACGACGTCCGCCAGATCAAGGACGTCGAGGCCCTCATTGGCCGCGGTGTGAAGGTCCTCGTGATCGTCCCGCACAACGGCGAGGTCATGGCCAAAGCCGTGGACATGGCCCACCAAGCGAACATCCCGGTGATCTCCTACGACCGACTGATCCGCAACGCGAAGGTGGACCTCTATATGACTTTCGACAACGTGAAGGTCGGCGAGTTCCAGGCGAACTACCTCAAGGACCACATCCCGGCCAGCGGCAAGCTACGGCTGGTCCGTATCTGCGGTTCCAAGACGGACAACAACGCCAAGCTCTTCAAACAGGGGCAGGACAACATCATCGGGCCGCTGGTGAAGGAAGGAAAGTTTGAGGTCGTCCGCGACGATTGGGCGGACGATTGGAAGCCGGAGAACGCCAAGCGCATCACCAACGCCGCCATTACCCAGGTGGGCAAGAACTTCGACGCCGTGCTCGCCTCCAACGACGGCACCGCGGGCGGAGCCATCCAGGCGCTCCTGGAGGAGGGTCTGGCCGGCAAGATCATCGTCACCGGTCAGGACGCCGAGGTGGCAGGTTGCCAGCGCATCGTCAACGGCACCCAGGCGATGACCATCTACAAGCCGCTCAAGCAGTTGGCCACAAAGGCCGCCGAAGTCGCCGTGGATATGGCCCAGGGTAAAAAGCCGGAAGCGACCAGCACCGTGAACAACGGCATGATGGACGTGCCCTCGATCTTGCTCGACGTGGTGACCGTGACCAAGGAGAACATGAAGGACACCGTGGTCAAGGACGGCTTCCACACCGAGGCGCAGGTCTTCGGCTCCAAGAAGAGCTAACTCGACCCTAAAACAAGACGTTGCCCGAGCGTGTCCCTATATTTCCTGGCGATGAACCCGTCACCTTCCCACGAGTCCGCGACCTCCGCCCCGCTCCTGGAGGCTGACGGTTTGGTGAAACGCTTCGGCAACGCCATCGCCCTGAAGGGCGTGTCGTTCAACCTCGGTCCCGCCGAGGTCCACGCCCTCTGCGGGGAAAACGGGGCGGGCAAGAGCACGCTCATCAAGGTGCTCTGCGGGATTTACCCGGCGGGAACCTACGAGGGGCGTATCCTCATGGGCGGCGAGGCGGTGGAGTTTCGCACCATCGCGGACTCCAAACGCCGTGGCATCGCCGTCATCCATCAGGAGTTGGCCCTGGTGCCGGAAATGTCGGTGGCCGAGAACATCTTCCTCGGCAACGAGCCCCGCACCCGGTTCGGCACCATTGACCGCACGCGCATGGCTCAGGCCGCGTTGGAGGTCATGGGCCGGCTGAAGATTCACCTCGACCCCGCCGCGCAGGCCCTCACCCTCGGGATCGGGCAGCAGCAACTCGTCGAAATCTCGCGCGCCCTCGTCCAGAACCCGCGCATTCTGATCCTGGACGAGCCGACCGCCGCCCTCAACGAGCGCGAGACACAGGAGCTCATGCGCGTCATCCGCGACCTGCGGTCCAGCGGCATCTCCTGCATCTACATCTCTCACCGGCTAGAGGAGGTATTCGCGTTGTCCGATCGCATCACCATCCTGCGCGACGGCAAATCCATCATCACCCTCGACGCCAAGGCCACCAACCGCGCCGAGGTCATCCGCTACATGGTCGGTCGGGAGCTGGCCGAGTTGTTCCCTAAGGTGAACGTGTCGCTCGGCAAGCCGCTCCTGAAGGTGGAGGGTCTCAACGTCGCGCGCCGGCGCGGCGACCCGGCGTTCCTGCGGGACGTCAACTTCAGCGTGGCCGCCGGCGAGGTGCTCGGCATCGGGGGATTGATGGGCGCGGGCCGCACCGAGCTCGTCTCGCACCTGTTCGGCGCGTGGGGGAGTCGTTTGAGCGGGAACGTCGAAATGAACGGCAAGCCGTTGAACGCCACCTCGCCGCGCCACGCGCTGCACTCCGGGCTCGCCCTGGTCACGGAGGACCGCAAGCACTACGGCCTGGTGCTCGACCAGGGGGTCGGATTCAACCTGTCGTTGTCCACCCTCCGGGACATCACGCAAACCGGCGTCATCCGGGAACCCGTGGAATACCAGCGCAACCGCGAGCAGATCAGCCAACTCGCCATCCGTGCCCTCCAGCTCGGCCGGGTCGGGGACCTATCCGGTGGCAACCAGCAGAAGGTGGTGCTGGGCAAGATGTTGCTCGTGCAGCCCCGGGTCATCTTCCTGGACGAGCCGACGCGCGGCATTGACGTCGGCGCCAAGGTGGACGTTTACCAGGTCATCAACCGGCTCACCTCCAGCGGGTGCGCCGTCATCCTGGTGTCCAGCGAGATGCCGGAGCTGCTGGGGATGAGTGACCGGATCATGGTCCTGCACGCCGGGGAAGTAACCAGCATCCTCCCGCGCGCCGAGGCCACCCAGGAGAAGCTGCTCGCCGCTGCCATCAAGGAATCCCAGGTGCCCGCGGCCTCCGCGCCCGTTTCGATCTGACCCTTTTCCCTACCGCCCGTTCCTCCCCATGAACAACACGTTACCCACCGCCACCGCCACGGCCATCCCGGCCGGGGTTGATAACAAGCAAGCTGCCACCACGCGCGGAGAAGCCGCCGCTGCCCAAAGCGCCCCCGCCGCAAAGGCGAACCGGGTGGCGGTCCTGCGCGACCTCTCCCTGTTCGTCGCGTTGGGCGTGCTCTTCCTCTTCTTCTTCAGCGCCGAACACTACTTCTTCAGTCCGCGCAACCTGACGCAGCTCGCCATCGAGCTCTCGATCACCGCGACCCTGGCGCTCGGGATGCTGCTCATCATCGTGACGGGTAACATTGACCTGTCCGCCGGCAGCGGCGTCGGCCTCATCGGTGGCATTGCCAGCGTGCTGGTCACCGAGCACGCGCTCGGGGCGCCGCTGGCGTTGCTGGTCGGCTTGATTGCCGCCGTTGTGCTGTGGACGGCGATGGGCTCGCTGATCGTTTATCAGCGCATCCCGGCGTTCATCATCACCCTCGGCGGTTTGTTGGTGTTCAAAGGGGTGTTCTGGCTCGTGATCCACAGCCAAACCATTCCCATCGTGACCGGCGGCGAGACGAACTTGTATTCGAGCCTGACGACCTACTACCTCACGCCAACGATGGGTTACCTGCTCGGTGCGGTGCTCGTGGTCGGGGCGTTCGCGTTGCGGTTTTTCAGCGTCAGCGAGCGCCGCCGTTACAACTTACCCGTGGAAGACAACCGCCGTGCCTACATCAAGCTGGCCATCCTGACGGCCCTGGTCGCCGCGGTGGTGGTCATCGCCAACAACTTCCGGGGTTTGCCCCTACCGGTGGTCATCCTTGCCGTCGTCGCGCTGACCGTTCACTTCGTGACCACGAGCACCCCGTTCGGGCGCTACCTATACGCCATCGGCGGCAACGAAGACGCTTCCCGCCTCTCGGGCGTGCCCGTGGAGCGCGTCGTGGTGACGGCCTTCGGCATTATGGGCCTCCTGGTGGCCATCACCGGCTTCATGCAGACCGCTTACGCCGGGGCTTCGACCACCACCATCGGTGACCTGATGGAACTCGACGCCGTTGCGGCGTGCGTGATCGGCGGCACCAGCCTCAAGGGTGGCCGCGGCACGGTCCTGGGCGTCATCATGGGCGCGCTCATCATGGCGACCCTGATTAACGGCATGACCCTGATGGCGGTTTCGCCGGAGTTGAAATACATCGTCCGCGGTGGGGTTCTGGCCGCGGCGGTATGGCTCGACGTGGCACTGACCCGTCGGAGTGGGCGGTGAGGGAGGGTTCGGTTAACCCAGGGCCGGAGTGGGGTGGGAGGGTTGCACCCACCCCGCATTAACCGCGGGACGCATCTGTGCCGGTGGGTCTGCCGGTGCCTATCACCGTGAGCGTTTAATACGAATTCCGTTGTCCAACGGGAGTCCGAGAGTGGTTGGCACAGTAAAACCAGCCGCCTCCAAATGAAGGTGATCGTGCCCCGGCTCCCCCCGCGGCACCGACAAGTCCGAAGCGGCAACCTTCAAAATGCAACAACACCAACACATCGCTAAAGCCGCCACCCGTCACATGCTCCTCGTCCTGGGCGCCGCCGCGGCGGTCGGCGCTTCCATGCTCCTGCCGGTCGTCCTCCGAGCGCAGGATGATCAGCCGGGCACCGGCGCCCCCCACCAGGAGCGGAATCCCTCGCAGCACCCGGAGCTTTTCAGCGGGTCCGCCCAAGGCTCCCAACCGGCTCAGACGCCGGAAGTCGTGACGGTCCGGCGCTCCACGCGCCGCCATCGTGCCAAGGTCGAAGGACCGGCGATTTTCGTCGTCACCACCCCGACCCGGGCAGAGGGCATCGAAACCCCTGATGACATTATCGGCACCGGCGCCCCCCACCAGGAGCGGAACCCGTCCGCACACCCGGAACTTTTCGTTCCGCGTGCCCAACGGTAAGCGCATTCCGCTGCTGTCCCTGTAGTCAACCGTCGGCCCGCCCGGAGCATCCTCCGGGCGGGCCGACTCGTTTGTAGGCCCGGGTAGCTCAGGACAACGCCTCGGCCATCGTCCGCATTTGGATCTGGATGATGCGCGATTGGGCCGACTGCGTGCAGGCGAGCACGACGGCGCCCGCCACGTCCTCGCTTTCCAGCATATCGGAGGCGGCGACCTTCTCCTCGGTGCGGCCCTTGCCCAAGGCGAACTCGGTCTTCACCCCGCCCGGGCAAATGAGGCCGACCTTGATGCCGTGAGGACGCAACTCCTTGTCCAACGCCTGCGCGAAGCCGACCTGGGCGAACTTGGTCGAGCAGTAAACCGCTTCGCCCGGGAAGCCGTAAATGCCAGCCATGGAGGAGATCATTAGGATGGTGCCCCGCTTCTTTTCCAACATCACGGGCACCGTGTGACGGGTAAACAGAAAGGTGGAACGCACGTTGGAATCCATCATCTCGTCGTAATCCTCCGCGGAAGTGTCCACGAGGTTCTTGTAATTGCCCACGCCGGTATTGTTGATGAGAAAGTCCACCGTGCCGAAGGCATCCGTGGCGGCTTTGACGGTTTCAACGGCGGTCCGTTCCTCGCGGGCGTCCCCGAGAACATGGAGGACGCGCTGACCGTCCCGCTCAAGTTCCTGCCGCAGCGCCTCCAGACGTTCCCCCCGGCGGGCGGTGAGGACGAGGTGCGCCCCTTCCGCCGCCAAGGCGCGGGCGCAGGCTTGACCGATGCCAGCGCTGGCGCCGGTGATGAGGGCAACTTTACCGTGAAGTCGTTGGTTCATAAGGGTTGGGAGGTATAGGGAAGACGAGAGGTTACAGAAGGTCGTGTGATTCGGAAGCAAAACCTCGTTGGGCCTTGTGCATCACCTTGCAAGGGGGCGTTGACCGGTCCGCGCTTGTCGTGAGCCAGGACGGCGTGCCGCCGGAACCGTCAACGACGACGCTGCGGAGACCCCGCGCGATCCGTCGTGGGGAAATGGCCGGGCCGGTGGCAACGCGCGTCGAGCGGCGTGGGAGCAAACCGGCGGGGGAAGGCCTTACCCGTGAGTCCGGATTCTTCCTCGGCCCGTCACGCTTCAGGCAAACTTCTGTTGCGCCATCCCCCGTGGGCGAGGGACTCAAATGGTGGAACCTCTGGGACTCGAACCCAGAACCTAGTGATTAAGAGTCACTTGCTCTAACCAATTGAGCTAAGGTTCCCCGGTCGAAAGCGGGAACGGTCCACGCCTTCTGCTGCGAAAAGGAGGGGTAAACTAGCGAGCTTCCCCAGGGCGGCAAGCGGAAAACTCGGCGGCCGGCGCACACGTTGGGAACGTTGTGTGACGGGACACGCCAACACCCTCAACCCCACGAATTTCTCCCAAAGCCATCGCAAACTCTGTCTATTCGCAACAACTCTCCTGGTCGCCGCCGTCCCGGTCCTCCGGGCCGAAGCGCGGGTCCCGCCACCCCCAGCGCCGAGACCCGCACCGACGGAGCGCACCCTCCTGGTGGCGTCATCGCTTGACCCGACTAGTGAGCTTTCCCCCCCTTCATTCCCTGGTTCACGCGGCCGACGTGGACGCGGGCGCGGACGCTCCTGCGTGGCGTGCGGCTGGCCCCGGGTAGTGGCACCGTCACGGGCAGCCCGGCGCGCGCTCGGCCTGAGCAGGCAGCCCCGCTTCGAGGCGTTCCGCCGGGTCCCCCGACCACGCGCTGGTCGGCGCGGACCGCCGCCCGCGTGCTCCTGGGCTGTTGGTGGAGGCGTTCGCACCCACCGGCGGGAGCCGTTGACCTCCCTCGGGTCTGGACGAGACCGTCGAGCGCCGCCGGGGCAAGCGGATCACGGCCCGGGCCATCTACCGGGATGCGGCCCGTGCCAGCGCCGGGGCTGCTTTCAGAGGACCAGCGGGCGGCGCCGGATGAGCGCGCACCTGCTGGCGAGCCTCCCGTGGGCGGCCCGGGGGTGGGCTTTGCCTCTCTTGCCGCGCTCTGCCCCTCGGAGCGTGCCAGGGGCGTTGCCGCACGGGGGCAGCAAGACGCCGGCAGGAGGTCGGTCCCCCACCGGCCGCCGAAGTCAAGGTTGACGATGAAGACCAATTCCCTCCCCCTTCCCCGGTTGCTGCTGGCCGCTCTCCCCCTGCTGCTGCTGCTCGGCGCCTGTGCGGGGACCTCTTCCCCCACCCCGAGCAGCGGCACGCCGGTCAACCCCTTCACCAACCCCGGCGGGGCGGACACGGCTACGGCCGCCTCCACCGGTGCCCAGCCCCGGCGGTTCTGAGGGTGGCGAGGCCGCCGCGCCGGTTCGCCCTCCGGAGGAGCTTGACGGCGGCGAGGGGAAACGAACGCCCAGGAGATCCGGAGCAACCAGCCAACATGGCTTGCAGGTCGCCCAAGGTTCGATCCATCTGCTCCACGCCGACCAACCGGTCGCGCTTCCAGGCATAAAGCTCATTTTCGACGAGCGTGAAGAACTCCGGCGGCAGGCCACGGCGCAACGGGGTGGGCTTACTCCACGGGCGTAAAGCCCCGCTCGCGTTGCAGCCGCACGGCCTTGGCAAGGGCCTCTGGTGAGAGGAGGGAAAGGTCCACGCTCTTAAACGGGTTGCGCCGGCCGGCATCAAACTCCGCGTTGACGGCGGCGGCTTGCTCGTCGGCGCTGGGCCGGCGCTTGGAGGGAGTGGCCGGCGGCTCCGAACGGGGGTCGGCGGGCTGGGCGGGCGGGTTCATGGCGTGGGCCACTTGGGGCCGCGCCGGGGCCAACGCAACCGCCCCGGCCCACCAGTTCGCGCCGCACTAAGCCCGCATGGGGACCACACGTTATCCGGTGCGGTCGCGGGGCGGATGTCCCAGTAGCGGGCGGCTTCCTCCGGCTCGACCAGCTCCCGGTAGTGCTGGAAGACGACGGCCGGGGAAGTGTGGCCCATCTCTGCCGCCAGCTTGCCGGCATCTTGGAAGTGCGCGGCGTGGTAGCTGGCGAAGCCGTGCCGCAGGGCGTTGTCCGGCCACTTGTTGCCGGGCAATCCACTGGGGCGTTCGCCAGAAGTTCGGCCGTTTGATCCGGCGTGAGGATACCGACCTTTCCCCCGGCGACTTTGGCCCGCGCGAGCGCCGTAACCGGGTTCTCCACGGTGGACAACCCGGCCAGCGGCCGGCCGGGGAGTGCCGTCACGCGATGAGGGTCCGGGGATCGCCGCCGGGAGTGATGGCCGCCGGCGGCGGGGCGCGCCAGATCATCACGCGGTTGTTGCCGGAATCGGCGACGATCAAGCGGTCGCGGTGCCGATGGAGGCCGTAAGGCCAGCAGAGCGTGTGGGGGCCGATGCGTTTCCAGTGGTTCTCGCCGTTGGACTTGAAATCGGGCTGGCCCAGAACGCAGTCAGCGGGGACGCCGGACGTTGCCGGGGCGTGGGACCAGAAGAGCACGCGGTTATTGGAGGTGTCCGCCACGGCGAGCGTGTCCCCGAGGACGGAAAGCGCGTAGGGAAAACGCAACGTGCCAGCGGTGTGCGGGCCGTAGGGCCATTCGCGGGCGGTGGCGAAATCGGGCTGGCCGAGGACGAGGTCGGCGGGACGGTCCGTTTCCAGGGGCAAACGCCAGCCAAGGACGCGGTGGTTGCCGGCGTCGGCGACGTAGAGGTGCGTGTCGGTCGCGGCGAGCGCGTGCGGCCAGCGGAAGGAGTCCCCGGCGGGGGCGCGGCCGCGGTTTTCCTCGCCCGCGGTGAAGTGGTCCTGCCCGAGCAGCAGGTCCGGGACGCGGTCCGGGCCGGGCAGGCCGCGCCAGCCGAGGACGCGGCGGTTCGAGGTGTCGCACACGTAGAACCAGCCGTGCGCGAACGCCACGCCGTAGGGCGTGTTCAGGCCGCACGGGCCGGGGTGCGGGTCACCGCGGTTCACGGTGTTCGAGTCGAGGTCGGGCTGGCCGAGGGCGTAGTCCGGGGGCGTGAAGCTGGCGTCGGGCACGCGGTGCCAGACGAGGACGCGGTGGTTCCAGGCGTCGGCGACGACCAGTTTGCCCCCGTGAACCAGAACGCCGGTAGGCAGGAACAGGCCGTTGGCCGCGGTCGGCGCGCCGGCGTTCGGAGCCTCGGAACGGAAGTCGGGCTGACCGAGGACCACGGCGGCGTCGGCGTGGTCCGCGCCGGGCACGGAACGCCAGAGGAGCAGGCGGTGGTTGCCCGTGTCGGTGACGGCGACGAGGTCGTCGTCCAGCCAGACGCCGCGCGGCGCGTAGAGGTTACGCGGGGTGGGCAGGGCTTCCGGCAGCAGCAGGCCGCCGGGGGAGGGCGCACCGAGCCAGCGCTCCGGCTGGTATTCCGCCGTGGCGTCCGTCGCCTTCATCACTGCGGCAGGAAGCAGACGTGACCCTCCTCGACCCGCATCGGGAACGGCTCCAGTTGGCAGGCGGGGGCGGTGCGGCACTCGCCGCTCAGGGCGTCGAACTCGAAGCCGTGCCACGGGCAGGTGAGGGTGCCGGTCTCCGGGTCCACGGTCCCGCCGTCAATCGGCAGGTTCTGGTGTGGGCAGGCGTTGTGGAAGACGCTGAACTTATCCCCCACGCGGACGACGAACGCGCTGCGTCCGGGGGAGTGCAGGCGCACGGGGCGACCCTCGGGAACCTCCTCCACCGGCGGGCCGGTGATCCAGCCGTTGCGGGAGGGGTCGCGCGCGACGGCGGTGAGGATGGCGGGGCCGGGGTCGTTCGGCACGACCTCCACGGCGGTGATCTCCGGGACGGCTTCCCGCACGGCCTGCTCGACGGTGTTTCGTAACGTGACGGAGGACATGGA
>CAXTFX010000127.1:6982-10296 GCA_964243185.1 uncultured Chthoniobacterales bacterium | reverse complement strand
GGTGAGGGTGGGAAAGGTTTGCCCCAGCCGGGCGTAGGGATCACTCGGGTCCAGGGCCACGACGTCGGCCGGCAGGTTGAGCTCGGTCATGGGAGGCAAGTAATTTTAACGACGGCCCGGGGCCGAGGGGGGAGGTGGCGCGGATGGCGGGATCGAAGGGACATTGACCATAATCGTCGGAAAGCGCCCGTTGGGGCGGTTTTCGTTTGCCCGTGCCGGCTGCGGTCGCGTCGGTTTATGACCGCCGGCCGGGCTGCCCACCAGAGCGCCACCGGGCCCGGCGGTCCTTGACCGCGGTTACCGCGGCGCGCACCCAAATCCGGGGCCGGTGAAGGAAGGGACGGGCGAACGGTGCGGGGCCGACGCTTTGAGGACGTAGGCTGGCTCCCGCGCCGGCTCGAAGAGGTCGCGCGGGTGGCCCTGGGCCATCACCCGGCCGCGCTCCAGGACGACCGCCTCGTCGCAGAGCGCCATGACCTCGGCCGGCGCGTGGGTGACCAGCAGCATGGGCACGGCGAACTCGTCGCGCACCCGGACTAGGTAGGGCAGCACGCGGGCCTTGAGCGCCGCGTCCAGCCCGGCCAGCGGCTCGTCGAGCAGGAGCAGCTCCGGGCCGGCGAGCAGCGCCCGGGCCAGGGCGACGCGCTGGCGCTCGCCGCCCGACAGGCCGGCCACGCTGGGCCGCGCCAGCAGGGGGCCGATCTCCAGGGTGTCCACGACGGAGCCCAGCGAAAAGGGGGTGCGCTCCGCCCCGGGCGCGGCGGCGGCCTCCCCCCGGCGCGGGCGGCAGCCGTAGAGCACGTTGGCCCGCACGGAGAGGTGGGGAAAGAGCGCGCCCTCCTGCGGCACGTAACCCACGCGCCGCGCTTCCGGCGGCACCCACCGCCCGGAGGCCGCGTCGCCCCCCAGCCCGCGGCCGGCCACCTCCACCCGGCCCCGCTCCGGCCGGCGCAGGCCCGCGACGACCTCCAAAAGGCTGGTCTTACCCCCCCCCGAGGGGCCGAAGAGGGCGACGACCCGGCCGCGGAGGGTCACGTCCACCTCCAGGGCGAACCCGGCCAGCGGCAGGCGCACGTCGGCCAGGCGCAGGGTTGGGTTCATGGCGCCCGGTTGACGGCGGTCCCGCGGGAGGCGGCGACCGGCACCAGGGCCGCGCGGCCCGCGCGCCGGCCCAGCCAGCCCTCCGTCGCCCAGAGGGCCGTGCCCGCGATGGCCACGGAGACGACCAGCAGCCGGAAGGCCGCGTCGTCCTGGCCGAGTTGCACGAGGTTGTAGATGGAGAGCGACAGCGTGGCCGTCTTGCCCGGGATGTTACCGGCCACCATCACCGTGGCGCCGAACTCTCCCAGCGCCCGGGCAAACGCCAACACCGTGCCCGCCAGCAGCCCGCGGGCGGCCAGCGGCAGGGTGACGGAGACGAACACCGCCCCCGGGCCGCGCCCCAGCGTGCGGGCGACCTGCTCCAGCCGGACGGGCACCTCCTCGAAGGCCACCCGCGCCGCGCGCACGAACAGCGGGAAGCTCATCACGGCCGTGGCCAGGACCACCGCGCGCCAGGTGAAGACGATCTCCAGGCCCGCGACCCGTTCCAACCAGCCGCCGAGGGGACCGCGCCGGCCGAATAACCGCAGCAGGATCAGCCCCGTGGCCACCGGGGGCAGCACCAGCGGCAGCGTCACCAGCGTCTCCACCAGCGCCTTGCCCGGCCACGCCCGCCGCGCCAGCAGCCACGCCAGGGCCAATCCGGGCGGCAGGATGAGCAGCGTGCCCAACGCCGAGACGCCGACGGTGAACGCGATGACGTGCCAGTCCTGCCCGTTCATTGGCGGCGTGGCGACCCCCCGGGAAGAGCTCTGGCTACTGCCCGGAGGAGGGCGGGGGTGGACCGCCCAGATAGACCTTGAGGCTGACCAGGTTGGACACGTTGCGCCCGCCCGCCTTGTCCCCGGGGACGATGAGCCGGGCGAAGCCGCCGCTACCCGCGTCGAGCAGTTGCCCGTTCTGGGCGTAGGCCACGAGCACCTGCTGGCCGCCGAAGTCGGGGGAGAGTTCCGCCAGGCTCAGGATGACCTGGTAGCCGTCGCTGCCGGTGGCGACGACGTAGCGGCGCAGCAGGTCGTTCTTCACGGTGGGGAGGGTGACGACCTTGGCCTGGACGAGCAGGTCCCAGAGCAGCGCGCCGGTGTAGGCGGCCGAGACGCGCGGGGTGTTCCCGGCCGAAAAGGTCACGTTGGCCTGGGCAGCCGGGAACGCTTGCAGGTCGCTCAGGGTGAGCGTGCGGCGGTTCTGCACCTGCCCCGCCAGGCGGAGTTGGGAGGAGTAAACGGCGGTCTGCGCGCGTAGCCCGGCGATGGACAGCAGCAACGCCAGCAGGCCCGGGAAAACGAACCGCGGGTGGGGAAAGGGGCGGGGGTTCACGGGCGGGGAGGGTCGAGGGCTACTTCAGGAGGGTAAAGCCGTAGCGGGCGAAGACGGCCCGCGCCTCGGTCCCGCCGAGAAAGGACAGCAGCTTGGCGCTCTGCGCGGGGTTCTTGGAGTCCTTGAGGGCGGCCAGGGGATAACGAATTTTGGGTCCCTCGGCCGCGGGCACCTCGTAGGCGATCTTGACCTTCCTGGAAATGAGCGCGTCGGTCTTATAAACGGTGCCGGCCTCCACGTTGCCGCTCTCCACGGCGGCGAGGGCGGCGCGCACGTTGTCGGTGGGCACGACCTTCGGCAGGATAGATTCCCATAGGCCGAGCTTGGTGAGGTATTCCTTGGTGTAAACCCCCACGGGCACCGTGTTTGGCTCGGCGACCGCGAGCCGCTTGAACTCGGGCTTGGCCAAGTCCGCGGCGGAGGCGACGGGGAGCTGGCCGTCCGCGGGCACGACGACGACCAGGGTGTTGCCGAGCAGGTTGGCGCGCGTGCCGGGGGCGAGCAGGCCGGCTTTGTCCAGCCCGTCCATCTGCGCCTCGTCGGCGGAGAAGAACACGTCACCGGGGGCACCCTCTTTGATCTGGCGGGCGAGCTGGGAGGAGGCCCCGAAGTTGAAGAGCAGCTTGTCGCCGGGGTTGGCCCGCTCGAAGGCCGGGGCGAGCTCCTTCATCGCGTCCGTCAGGCTGGCGGCGGCGTGAACGGTCAGCTCGGCGGCGCGCAGGGGCAGCGCGGCCGTGAGCAGGCAAAGGCAGAGGGCGAACGTTTTCATCGGGTTTAGAAAGCCGGGCGCGAAGGGGCGCGGCGGGCGCCGGGCTAACCCTGCCGGCGCACGGACACGTTGGTGGCCTTGACCAGGGCCGCGACCTTGTCGCCCACCTTCAGGCCCATCTCCCGGA
>CAXTFX010000127.1:0-6972 GCA_964243185.1 uncultured Chthoniobacterales bacterium | reverse complement strand
AGCGGAGCCAGTTCCTTCATGGCGTCGGTCAAGCTGGCGGCGGCGTGGACGATCAGGTCCGCGGCCCGCAGGGGCAGCGTCACGGCCAAGAGGCAGAGGCCGAGGGCGAACGTTTTCATCAGGTCGGGACGTGTCTGGTGGGGTTTAAGGAACGGGGGCGTCAGTCCTGACGACGCACGGACACGTTGGTGGCCTTGACCAGGGCGGCGACCTTGTCGCCGACCTTCAGGCCCATCTCCCGGACCGAGCGGGTGGTGATGACGGCGGCCATCTCGCCTATGGCGGTTTCGACCAGGACCTCGCTCAACACCTGGTCGGAGATGATCTCCTTGACCGTGCCGGGCAGTTCGTTGCGGATAGATTGTTCCATGAGGTCGCCATCGTCCTCTTCCGCCGTGGATGACGCAAGGGCAATCTCCCCGTCACCGGGGTTTGCCCCGTGGAGCCTCGGCCGCAGCCGCTCCCAGGCGGCCTGCGCGGCGCGCCGGGCCTCGGCCGCCATCGCGCGGTAGATCGCCAGCACCTCCTCCCCCTCCGGGGTCAGCCCGGCCCCACCGCCTTTCTGCCCGCCGCGGGAGGAGAGCACCAACGGCGCGCGGAAGCAGCGGTTCATGGTCTGGATCAGGCTCCAGGCGTGCATGTAGGAGACGCCGAGCCGGCGGGCGGCCCCGGTGATGGAACCCGTGTCCGCCACCGCCGCGAGCAGCTCCACCTTGCCCGGACCGAGGGCCACCTCCGGCCCGCAGAGCACGCGCAGGCGCACGGAGAGCAGCGGCGGCGGCGGGTCGGCCGGCGCGTCGGGAACAGGCGGGCGGGTGGGTTGGTTCGGGGCAGCCACGGCGCGGGCAGCCTAACACGGTGGACCCGGGGCACGGCCAGCCAAGTCGCGCGCCTCCCGGGCTTTGACACGCCGCGGCTCCCGGGCGATCTATCCCCGTGAATACGACGGGCCACGGACCCCGGGCCGCGGCGGGGCGGCGCGGGCTGCCGGAACTGGCGGCGATCCTCTGCCTGCTGGGCGTCGCGGGTCCTGGACGGGCGCAGGAGAGCGCCGGCGTGCCGGCCAGCGTCGCCCCGGCCCCCGCAACGAACGCCGCCGCAACCCTGGACGTGCGGGGAAACCTGCCCGCTCCCCGCCGCCTGGACGCCGACGAGCTGCGCCGGCTGCCCCGGGCCGAAATCCGCGTGACCGACCACCGCGACGCCAGCAAGGAGATCACCTACGCCGGGGTCCCTCTCGTGGAGGTGTTGCGCGCCGCCGGCCTCGTGCTCGACCCGGGCATGGCCGGCATCCGGCAGACGGTGGCGGCCTCGGTAGTCGTGGAAGGGGCCGACGGCTACCGGGCCGTCTTCGCTCTGGCGGAGCTAGACCCGGCCCTGACCGACCGGGTCATCCTGCTGGCCGACGCGCGCGACGGCCAGCCGCTCGGGGCCGGGGAGGGGCCGTGGCGCCTGATCGTGCCCGGCGACAAGCGGCCGGCACGCGCCGTGCGCCAGGTCGTGGCGGTGACGGTGCGTAAGGACTGACGGACGGGGGCGGCGTGGGGTCCGTTGGTGGCGCGCCACGGCGGGACGCTTGGCGCAGCGTCGGGGACCGCGGCGCGCATTTCGCTCCCGACCGGCGTGGGGGCGGCCGGCCGTCGCGGGAAGCGGGCGGACCGGGGAAAGGAGTGTCGGTTTCACCGGCGGCGCCGTTGCCGGGGGATTCCGGGTGACGCAAGGTGCCCCGGTGCAACCCCTCACCCCGCAGGTCCAACTCACGAGCGGTCCCGGCTTCGAGGCGGAGCGCATCCGCTACCCGGCCGGGGCCCCATTCATCCCGCGCCACCGGCACGGGCGGTATCAGATCAGCTCGTGCGCGGGCGGCGTCGGGGACTACCGCTACCGGGGGGCGGTTCACCGCGCCCCGGCCGACAGCGTGCAGGTGTTCCAGCCGGACGAGGCGCACGCCTACCTGCCGGTCGCGGTCGCCCCCGGGGGCGGCGATTACCGGGTGCTCTACGTGGACCCGACCCACCTCGGAACCGTGGCACGCGGCGAATTGGACTGGAACGCGCCGGTGCCGCCCGTCTTCCCGGACCCGATCCTGTCGGACCCGGCGCTGGCGGCAGGTTTCCGCGGGGCGCACGCGGCCCTGTTCGACCCGGACGTTCCCCCGCTGGAACGTGAGACGCGGCTGCTGCTCGTGCTCGTGGAGTTGCTGCAAACCACCGCTCCCGCCGGCGCCGGCCCCGACCCCCGCGGCGGCGCGGGGCCGACGGCGGGGGAGCACGCCGCGGTGCGCCGGGCGCGGAATTTCCTCACCGCCCGCGCGACCGAAAAGGTGTCCCTGGCGGAACTCTCCCGCGCCGCCGGGTTGAGCGCCTTTCGCCTCAACCGCCTGTTCACCGCCCGCTGGGGCCTGCCGCCGCACGCCTTCCAGCTCCAGCTCCGCGTGGACCGCGCCCGCGGGGCGCTGGGCCGGGGCGAGCCGCCGGCGATGGTGGCCGCCGACCACGGCTTCGTGGACCAGGCGCACCTCCACCGCGTGTTCAAGCGGCTGGTCGGGGTCACGCCCGGCCAATACGCGCAAGGCGGCAAGAACGTCCAAGACTGAGGCCCGGCCCCGCGGCGAGCCTGGCCGGACCTATGCCCGCCCCCTCCCGCCACGTCCCCCGCGAACTCAACCCGGTCCCCCTGTTCATCCACGGCGAGTTCCGCCCCGCCCGCACCGGCGAAACGTTGCCCCACCTCGACCCGACCACCGAGGAGGAAACCGCCCGCTACGCGAAAGGCTCCGTGGACGACCTCCACGCCGCGGTGGACGCCGCCGAGGCCGCCTTTCACGCCGGCTGGGGCCGCCTGAACGGGCACGAGCGCGGCCGGGCGCTCTGGCGCGTGGCGGACGGGATCGAGCGGCACGGCGAGGAGCTGGCCCGGATGGAAACCCTGGATATGGGTAAACCCATCGCTGACCTGCGCGCGGTGGACATCCCGCACCTCGCCAACACGTTCCGCTACTTCGCCGGCTGGGCCTCCAAGCTGGACGGCACCGTGCGGTCGGTGGCCGGGGACCTGCACACCTTCACGGTGCGCGAGCCGCTGGGCGTGGTCGGCTGCATCACGCCGTTCAACTTCCCGCTGGTGCTGTCGGTCCACAAGTTCGCCCCGGCCCTGGCCTGCGGGAACACCGTCGTCCACAAGCCCGCCGACAAGACCCCGCTGGGCGCGGCGCTGCTCGCGCGGATCGTCCACGAGGCGGGGCTGCCGCCGGGCGTTTTCAACGTCGTCAACGGCGATGGCGCGGAGCTGGGCGACGCCATCTCGGCCCACCCGAAGATCAAGAAGGTCGCCTTCACCGGCTCCACCAAGGTCGGCCAGGGCATCATCCGCAAAACGGCCGACGCGGTGAAGCACGTCACGATGGAACTCGGCGGCAAGTCGCCCAACGTCATCTTCGCCGACGCCGACCTGGACCGGGCCGTCGAGCTGGCCTTTCAGGCGTGTTTCTTCAACAAGGGCGAGATCTGCTTCGCCGGCTCCCGCCTGCTGGTGGAGCGGTCGGTCCACGACCGCGTGGTCGAGGGGCTGGTGCGCCGGCTGGCGGCCGTCCGCCTCGGCGACCCGCTGGACCCGGAAACGCAGATGGGTCCGCAAGCGTCCAAAGCCGACCTGGAGCACGTCCTCAAATACCTGGACATCGGCCGGGAGGAAGGTGCCAAGATCGCCACCGGCGGCGGGCGGCACGACATCGGCACTGGGAGGGGGTATTTCGTTCAACCCACGGTCTTCACCGGCGTCCACAACCGGATGCGGATCGCGCAGGAGGAAATCTTCGGTCCCGTGCTGTCCGTCATCCCCTTCGAGGGCTTCGACGAGGCCATGCGCCTGGCCAACGACATTCCCTACGGCCTGGCCGCCGGGGTGCACACCCGGGACATGGGCAAGGCCCTCCGCGCGTCCCGCGAGCTTCAAGCCGGCATGGTTTGGATCAACGCCTACGGGCGCTTCGACCCGGCCGCCTCGTTCGGCGGCTACAAGCTGTCCGGCTACGGCCGGGAACTCGGCCCCGAGAGCCTGGAAGCCTACACGCAGACCAAAACCGTGTGGATGAGCTTCGAGCACTGACCCAAAACCAACCCTCCCATGCAACTCAAAGACAAAACCGTCCTCATCACCGGGGCCACCGGTGGCATCGGCAGAGCGGTCGCCGACGCCCTGGACTGCGAGGGAGTGCAACTCCTGCTGACCGACCGCGCGGCGGACAAGCTCCGCACCCAGGCGGCCGGTTACGCGCGGGCCGGCTTCCTGGCCGCCGACATCACCGCCCCCGGCACGCCGCAACGGCTCGTGGACCGCGCCCTGGCGGATTTTGGGAGCTTGGACGTGGTCTTCAGCAACGCCGGCTCCATGCTCACCGGCACCATCGAGACGATAGACATCGAAAAGGTGTGCGAGATGGTCCGCCTGGACATCGAGGCGGTTTTCCGCCTGGCCTACACGGTGCTCCGTTACTTCAAGGAGGTGAACCGCGGGCACCTCCTGCACACCTCCAGCATCGCGGGGCTGAAGACCGCCCCGCGCATCGGCGCGTATTGCGGGGCGAAGTTCGCCGTCGAAGCGTTCACGGATTCCCTGCGGATGGAGCTGGCCGGCACCGGCGTCGCCATCGGCTGCATCCAACCCGGCACCGTGGACACCGGCCTCTACGCCGAATGGAGCGACGAGCAGAAGGGCACCATGTTCCAGGGCGGCGCGCTCGAGCCCGCGGACATCGCCCGCTGCGTGGTCTTCATGCTCCAACAACCCGACCACGTGCGGATTCCGCGCCTGCTCGCCGTGCCCGCCGGGCAACCCGTTTGAACCCCGCCATGACTCCGTTCCCGAAAGCCATCCCCGACCTGCGCGCCTACGTCGAAGCCCTGCGCGCCGCGGGCGAACTCCAGCCTATTGACGCCGAGGTGGACCTGGACCTGGAGATCGGCGCCATCATCCGCCGCTCCTACGAGTTGCGCGCCCCGGCCCCGTTGTTCAACCGGATCAAGGGCATCGCCCCCGGCTTCCGCGTCCTCGGCGCCCCGGCGGGGTTGAGCCGACGACCGGGGCTGGAGGTCGCCCGGCTGGCGTTGTCCCTCGGGCTGCCGCCGGAAACCACGGCGGGCGCGTTGGTGGAAGCCATCGCCGCCGCGCACGACCGGCCCATGCACCGGCCCGTGGAGGTGCCGACCGGCCCGTGCAAGGAGAACGTGCAACTCGGCGCGGACGTGGACCTGGGCCAGCTCCCCGCCCCGCTGCTGCACGGCGGGGACGGCGGCCGTTACCTGAACACCTTCGGCTGCATCGTCGCCCGCACGCCCGACCGGCGTTGGACGAACTGGTCCATCGCCCGCATCATGGTGCTCGACCGCAACCGGATGACGGGCATCGTCGCCCCCGGCCAGCACGTCGGCATGATCCACCAGGAATGGCGGGACCGCGGCGAGGACATGCCCTTCGCCCTGGCGCTCGGCGTGCCCCCCGCCATCCCCTTCGCCTGCGGGATGCCGCTGCCGGCGGAGGTTGACGAGGCGGATTTCCTCGGGCGCTACTTCGGGGAGGGCATCCCCGTGACCCGTTGCGAGACGAACGACCTCCTCGTGCCCGCCGCGAGCGAGATCGTCGTCGAGGGCGTGCTCTCGGCGACGGAACGAGCACCCGAGGGCTCGATGGGCGAATACGCCGGCTACAACTGGGTCGGCGTCACGACGCCCAAGCCCGTCTATCACGTTCACGCCGTCACCCACCGCCACGACCCCATCCTGCCCGTGGTCGTCGCCGGCGAACCCGTCGAGGAGGACCACACCGCCTGGGGCCTGCCCAACGCCGCCCAGGTGCTCCACGAACTGCGCGCCGCCGGGCTGCCGCTCACGCTGGCGTTCTGCCCCTTCGAGGCGGCCAACCACTGGCTCGTGCTCACGTTCCCCGAAGACTGGCGGGAGCGCACCGGCCTGCACAACGACGGGCTGGTCCGGCGCGTCGGCGAAACCTTGTTCAAGTCCCACGCCGGCAGCGGCATGGTGAAGGTCCTCCTGATGGAGGACGACGTGGACCCCACCCGGCCGCTGGAGGTGATGTGGGCGTTTGCCACCCGCGCGCACCCCGGCACCAGCGAGCACGTCTTCGCCCGCGAGAAGACGGGTGCCCTGGCCGTTTACCTGGATGACCAGGAGAAGAAAACGATGGTCAGCACCAAGGCCGTCTATGACTGCCTGACCCGCGACGAGTGGACCCACGGCAACCGGCCCTCGCGCACCTCCTTAGCCCGGGGCTACCCGCCGGAGATCCGCGAACGCGTGCGGTCCCGCTGGGCGGACTACGGGTTTCGTTGAGGGTGGGGCCGGAAGCTCGGTGGCCCCCTCCTTTCCAGCGCCAGGGGCACTCGTGCCGCCGCCACCCGGGGATGCTCCGGGTGGTGGCCTCGTCGGGAAAGCCGCGCTGGCGGAGCGCCGGGGGGCGTCAAGGGAGCCGGGGGCGCGGTAGTGTCTCAGTCTGAAACTGGGCGGCGGCGGGTAGGGCGGCTCATCCCTCAGCCGCCGCGGGAAAGCGGGTCGAGACCGACAACGGGCGGCGGGTTAGGGATCACCCGCCGGACCCTCGCCACCGCCAAACGGAGACCCTACCGGGGGCGCGGGCGCCAGACGGGGTTCCCGCCCACCGTGAGTTGGCTGCCGGAACGCCCCCCATTTTCCAGAATCCCATCAGGAACCCCGTGTCCGGGCCTCCCGCGGGGCCTGGGGGATCGTGCTCCGGCCATTCCATCCCCCGTTTAGTCCAGCCGGATCAACCCCCGACGCAGGGCCACGTTGACCGCTTCCGTGCGCGAGAGCACGTCGAGCTTGGCAAACAGGCTCTTGAGGTGCGCCTTGACCGTCGGCTCGCTCAGGTGCAGGGCGGCGGCGATCTCCTTGTTGCTCTGGCCGCGCGCGGTGAGGGCGAGCACCTCCAGCTCCCGCG
>CAXTFX010000126.1:0-10327 GCA_964243185.1 uncultured Chthoniobacterales bacterium | reverse complement strand
CCGCAAGACCAAGAACCGATGCCGGCGTTCAACTCCGGCAACATCCCGGACGAGGTCGAAATGGCTGATAACATGGCCAAACTGCGCGCCACGCGCCTACCCCCTCTCAGTAAAAAAACGCAGTTTTCGGAGACTCTCCCTGGGGCCGACAGTCGCTCAGCCATCTCCGGGTGGCGCACCGACCACCACCGCAGGCGGGGCAGTGAAAAGTTCGTTCTTTGCCGCCGGATTGGGCAGCGTAGTGGCAGCGTGTTCCTGATAACCCAATCCTAGCTCAGAACAACAAAAATATAACAAGCTCGTGTTGAACGAGTTAATCTTGAGCCGGCGGCGGGGATTGAACCCGCGACCTACGGTTTACGAAACTTTGTGTCCAATCACAAGCATCCCTATGACTTCCTATATGGCCGGCCTCATGGAAGCTCCGTGGTGATCCTTGGTCGATAATATCTGAGTGGCCGCGGAATGGTGTCTCCGGGTGCTGGGTGCCGTGCCCGCGCGTGACAAAACGTGACAAAGCCCGTGTCACCCATGGTCAGACATGGGCGAAACCAGCACGGCGTGGAGCCGCCGTTTCCCTCTTAGATCCTGTCCATGGCTGCCCATGATAGACATCCCGGATGGGTTCGAGTCCCCCCCGAGCATCTCACAAGCTGTTGACTGATGAGGGTTGACGGCCCTTTGACCAAACGTGAGGCCGGCGCCCGGCGCGGCGCTCCCGAGCTCCCGTTCAAGGTAGCGCCAGGGGACCTTCGCGCCGGGGACCCGACCAGGCGAGGGGCGTAGGAGATTCAGCCGCCTCCGCCCCGGTCACGGCGGGCCGGGGAGGTCGGACGGGGCAAAACACCCCGAGGACTTCGACCAATTTCCTTATCTCCAGCGGCTTCAGCAGGTATTCGACCGCCCCGGCCGAACGCAGCCGCCGTTGGCTCCCGGCCGTGGCGTCGGCGGAGAGCACCACCACCGGCAATCCCGCGGTGTGGGCGTCGGCGCGCAGCCGGGTGAGCACGTCCTCGCCGGGGAGGTCCGGCAGTTGCAGGTCGAGCAGGATGAGGTCGGGCCGGGGTTCCATCCCCGCGTGCCGCAGGCCGGCGTGCCCGTCCGGGGCGCAACGCAGCCTCAGGTCCGGCCGGTGCTGGGCGAGGACGCACTCGACCAACTGGCGGTTGGGCGCGTTGTCCTCGATGTAGAGCACCTCCCCTCCCCCCGGACCCGGAGCGCGGGAGTCCTCGTCGGCCCGCGCCGGCGCCGGCGGCGCTCCTCCCGGTTGTCCCTCGCCGTGAGCCGCCGGGTCCGAGGCCGGAGCGGAGGGCAGGTCCACCCAGAACGTGCTGCCCACCCCGGGCGTGCTCTCGACCCCGAGCGTGCCGCCCATCGCCTCGACCAGTTGCCGGGAGACCGCCAGGCCCAGGCCCGTGCCCTCGATGGGTCCGTAGGCCGCCCCGAGCCGCTCGAAGGGGGTGAAGAGCCGGGCCAACCCCGCTTCGCCGATGCCCGCGCCCGTGTCGCGCACCGTGATCCGCCGGCGGTCGGCGCCGGACGTGCCGCTGCCAATGACGACCTCGCCGCCGACGGGCCGGTTGTATTTGACGGCGTTGGCCAGGAGGTTGAGCAGCACCTGACGCAGCCGCCGGGGGTCGGCGAGCAGGCGCACCCCGCCGTCGGCCTCCGCGGGGGCCTCCGCGCGCAGGCTCACCCCGCGCTCACGGGCCAGGGGCTGGACCAGGGCGACGGCCTCGGCGAGCACGGTGGCGGGGTCGAGCGGCTCGGGGTGGACCACCGCCTCGCCGCGCTCGATGTGGGCCAGGTCGAGGATTTCTTCCACCAGCCCGAGCAGGTGCCGGCCGCCGCCGAGAATTTGCTCCACACCCTCGTTCTGGCTCTGAGAAAGCGGCTCCATCTCCAGGAGCTGGCCGAAGCCGAGGATGGCGTTGAGGGGCGTTCGCAGCTCGTGGGAGACCCGGGACAGGAACTCGCTCTTGGCCGCGTTGGCCCGCTCGGCCTCGGCCATGGCCGCCCGCAGGATTTCCTCGGTGCGGGCGCGCTCGCGGTTGCGGGCCTCCGCGCGGGCCAGCCGGAGCACCACGCGGCGGCGCCACGCCCACGCCCCCGTCCAGGCCCCGCCCAGGGCCAGAATCGCCAGGAGCACCCGGAAGCCCAGGGTCTGGTCCCAGCGGGGGTGCAGCGTCAGCCCGAGCGTGGCCCCGGCCTCGTTCCACGCGCCGTCGGCGTTGGCCGCCTGCACGCGGAAGGTGTAGCGGCCCGGGGCGAGGTTGGTGTAGTGGGCGACGCGCGCGGTGCCCGCCTCGTTCCAGCCGCGGTCGAAGCCGTCGAGCCGGTAGCGGAAGCGGTTGGCCTCCGGCGCCGTCAGGCTCAGGGCGGTGTAGGCGACCTCGAACTTGCGCGTGTCCGCCGCCAGGTCCACCGCGCCGCCGCCGCTCCCCCGGGAAACCTCCCCGGGGCCGGCCGTGACCTCCTCGATGCGGACGGGCGGGGGCAGCGGGTTGGTGGTGACGCGGGCGGGATGGAGGCTGGCCAGCCCCTTGGCCGTGGCCCACCACATCGTGCCGTCGGCGTCGCGCCAGGCGCAGGGCTGGGAGCCGCCGTTGCACTCGCGGGTGCGGAGGCCGTCGGCCGTGCCGTAGGCGACGGTCGGCAGCCGGGTGATCTCGTGACGGTCGAGCCGCTCCAGGTCGGCCTTGGCCACGTTCCAGATGCCCCGGTTGCCGCCCAGCCACAGCCGGCCGGCGTCGTCCTCCAGGATGCTGAAGGTGGTGTCGTCGAAGAGTCCCTGCCGGGTGGTGTAATTGGTGAACTTCCCCCCGCGCAGCCGGGTGAGACCGCCGCCGATGGTGCCGACGAACAGGTCGCCGCGGGCGTCCTCGTGGATGGCGACGACGTAGGTGCCGCCCAGGCCGTCGGCGGGGCCGAACTCGGTCAGGCGGCCGTCCGGGTCCCGGCGGGTCAGGCCGGTGTCGGTGCCCATCCACAGCGCCCCGCGGCGGTCCACGTGCAGGACGTTGGCCGCCTTGCCGGCCAGACCGTTCGCGGCGCCCAGCGGGACGCTGGCCGCGCCGCCGTCGCGCAGCCGGTAAACCCCGTTGTAGCACGCCACCCAGACCCCACCCTCCCCGTCCGGGCAGACGGCGTAAACGCGCCGGCTCTCCAGGTCGGCGACCCCCGTGCCGGCCGGTTCCACCCGACCCTCCCGGAAGCGGCGCAGCCCGACGTAGGCGCCGACCAGCAGGCCGCCGCCCGCCCCCTCGCCCGAGCCGAAGCTCATCACCAGGGACGAGGGATCGCCCGGCAGCGGGTAATTGACCGGGGGCCGCCCGGCCGGCCCTCCGAGGGCGCTCACGCCGGCGTTGGTGCCCACCCAGAGCTGCCCGGCCGCGTCCCGGAAGACGGCGTGAACGACGTCGTCCGCCAGCCCTTCCGGCCGGCCGAAGACGGTGAACTTCGGCTCGGAGAACACCTGCAAGCCGCCGTTGGTGCCCACCCAGAGGTTGCCCTCGCGGTCTTCGTGGATGGCCAGGACGATGTCGCCGCGCAGCCCGTCGGCCGTGGTGTAACGGGACACCTCCCCGCGCCGGGCGTCCCAGCGGAGGAGGCCCCTGCCCGCCGTGCCGAGCCAGAGCGTGCCCGCGCGGTCCTCGTGGAGGCACTGGGCGCGCACGCCGTCGAGCGCGGGCACCGCTTCGAGCCGATCCCCGCGCCAGCGGCCGGTCCGGTCCTTGGTGCCCACCCAGACCCCGCCCGTGCGGCTGGTGCTCAGGGCGGGGACCCCGTCCGCTTCCCCGAGGGTGCCCTGGGCCAGGAAGGCGCCGCCGCGCAGGGCGTAAACGACGTGGTCGCTGGCGGCCCAGACCTCGCCGGCCGCGTCCTGCGCCAGCCGGTAGATGCCTTCCGGCAGGGCGGACGTGGCGGCCTGCTGGACCTCGCGCCCGTCGCGGAAACAGCGCAGCCGCTTGCTCGTGCCCACCCAGAGATTGCCCTCCCGGTCCGGGAAGAGCGAGTAAACGGTGGCTTGCCCCAGGTCCGTGCCGGGCGCCAGCGGGGTGAAACCTTCCTCCCCGCGGCGGGAAACGCCGGCCGTTCCCCCGATGACCAGACGGCCGCCCGGGTCCGTGGCCAGAACCGTCACCACCCGGTTTTCCAAGGGCGGCTGGCTCCCCTGGTCGTAGGTGGTGAAGCGCACCCCGTCGAAGCGGGTCAACCCCTCCTCGGCGCCCACCCAGAGGTAGCCGTCGGGGGTCTGGGTCATGGTGTTGACCACGGCGACCGGCAGGCCGTCCTCGGCGCCCCAGCCCCGCATCCGGTATTGGGTCAACGCCCGGCCCGGCTCCAGGGCGCGGGCGCGGGGTGCGGGGAGCAGAGCGGCGCTAACCAGCAGAAGTGCCGTCCCCCGGGCGATGATCCGGGCAACGCCGGGTCGGGGGGCACGGTTAACCCTTTCCGGTGGCGTAGGTCCCCGCACGGTCGCCGGACCGCTCTTTGGGGATGGACGCGGTGGCATCGGGGTTTGGGCGGGGGCGTAAAGGCCAGCGTCGGGTTCGGGGACGGAAGGGTGGCGGCGACGTGGGGGAAGTTTAGCACGAAGCAAGCCAACCTCCGGCGGCAAGGACCCGTGACGGTTGCCTGTCCACCGCGCGCCGATTCCCGGACGGTATGGGCGGGCAACCTTGTTGGTATTAGCCGCCGCGGATGGCGTCCCCGTAGCCTGCGGGCGGCTGCCGGCACCGGGGCTGGCCGGCGCCGACGGCCACCACCGGGCGGCGTCCGCACCCCATGCCCCCACCGCCCGCCCGCTCCGCCCGGCCGTCCGCGGCCGACCCGTTCCCCGGGGAGGCGCTGCCGCCGGTGTTCTCGGCCCGGGCGTTGGCCGGGGAGTTCGACCTGGACCCGCGCCGGCTCCAGAACGCCGTCAAGGTCGCCCTGGCCGCGGTGGCGACGATGGTGGTGGCCTTCGTTTACGACTGGCCCTCGCCGGCGCTGGCGATGCTGGCCACGGTCGTCATCACCCGCCCGGATTTCCACCTCGCCAGCGGCACCACCCTGGTGCTCGTCGCCGCCGCCCTGCTCTCGGGCCTGGTTGGCACCCTCGTGCTCAACCTCTCGCAGGACCCGCTGCCGTGCTGCCTGGTGCTCGGGGGCTGGGTGACGCTCTTCGGCGCGCTCTCGCTGACGCAGCCGCTCGGGCCGGTGTTCCTCGTCACCGCGCAGATCGCCGCGCTGGTGTTCGTGCTCGGCTTCCGCAACCCCGACCCGGTGACCACGGTGGCCTTCGCCCGCACGGCGGAGCTCCTGCTCGGCGGGGGTCTTGCCCTGCTGGTCAACCGCCTGGTGTGGCCCTACTCGCCCACGGCGGAGTGGGAGCGCCAGTTCCGCCGCGCGTGGGCCGGGGCCCGGGCGGACGCCGCGCGCCTGTTCGCCGCGCCGGGCGAGCCGGGGACCGCGGCCGGGCGGCTGACGCGCTTCCTCACCACGCAACTGTTGCTGCTCGGCAAGGCGCAGCAGGAGAACCCCGCCGACCGCGCCGGTCACGCGCTCCGCGCCCGGGCGACCCTGCTCCTGGAACGGCTCCTGGCGACGCTCGAAACCCTCGCGCGCACGCTGCGGGCGGACGCCGACGCCCGGGAGCGTTTCCTGGCGCGGGCGGGCGCGGACTGGCCGCGGCTCGGGGCCGCGCTGGACGGGGTGTTCGGGAGGGCGTTCCCCCCCGCGGCCGGGCACCCGTCGGAGGACGACCGCGCGGCCCCGCTGGGCCGGCTGGCAACCCTGGCGCGGGAGTGTATCCCCGGGGCGACGGACGACGCGCCGGCGCTGGCCGGCAGCCTCGCCGCCACGCTCCGCGGGTTGTCCGAAACGCTGGACGAAGCCACGGAGGTCTTCCGGCAACTCACCGCCTACCGGGACGCCGCCGGGGGCGGAAACGACGCCCCGCCGCCGCCCGCCGCGGAGGGTGCGCCCCGGCCGGGCTTCCCGTGGAAGAATCTCGCGCTGAACGTCGCGCAATGGACCCACGGGGTGAAGATCGCCCTGGCGGTCGTGCTCTCCATCTACCTCTGGTTCGCGCTCGACTGGCCGAGCGGGCAGACGCTGGTCCTCACGACGTTGCTCGTCACCCTCGGCCTGGGCGACCTCGGCGCGACGGCGGGCCGCTCCCTGATGCGCCTGCTCGGGGTGTTCCTCGGCGGGCTGGCGGCGCTGGGGACGACGATCTTCGTCGTGCCGCACGTTGAGACGATCTGGGGCTACGGGCTGGCCGTCTTCGCGGTGCTCTTCGGGTTCGCCTACCTCAACGGTTCCAGCGCGCGGACCAGCTACGTCGGCTTCCAGGCCAACGTCACCTTCGTCTTGACGATGATCGGCGCCAACCAGCAGAGCGTCGCCCTGGACCCGATCCGGCAACGCTTCGTGGCGACGCTGCTGGGCCTGGCCATCGCCCTCGGCGTGTTCTCCCTGGTGCGCCCGGTGCGCGTCGGGGACGCCCTGCGAGCGCGGCTGGCCGGCACGCTGGCGGACGCGGTGAACTGGTGGCGCGCCGTCGTCCACCCGGTCCCGGAGGCGGGCTCCGACCCTACGGCCACCGCGCGCCGGGAGGCCGTCGGCCGGTTGAACCAGGACCTCGGCGACGACCTGCGCCTGCTGGCGGACGCGGAGTTCGAGCGCGACGCGGCGGACCCGTTCCTTTTCCAACGGGCCAGCGCGACGCTGCGGCTGGAGCAAACGCTCGTCGAGCAGATCGGCGGCCTGAGCCACGTCGCCCCCGCCGCGTTCGCGGAGCTGGGAGCGGCGGACGAGCGGACCCGACGGGCGTTGACCGACGCCACCGCGCGTCAGGAAGATCTCTTCGACCGGCTCGCGCGCCGGCTGGAACACGCTGGGACGGACGCCGATAACCCCCCGCCGCCGCCGGCCGGAACGACCACGCCGGCAGTCTCCCCCGGCTCCCCCGCCCTGCTCGTTTACGCGCGCCGGCTGGACGCCATCGAGCGCACCCTGCGCGACCTCGACCGGGTTGCCCAAACCCGGGCGGCCCCCGCCGGTTAGAACGGAGCCTTCCCCTGCGATGACCCCGGGTTTCTGGCGTTTCTTCTTCCTCGTCCTCCTCGTCGGCGCGCTCGCGCTGACGCGGGACCTGAGCGGCGGCACGCCGTTCTTCCTGGTCGGGGGCGTCTATTTCCCCTGGTGGCTGGTCGCCGCCACCGCCGGGGCGGGGTTCGCCCTGCTCACCGTCTCGGCCCTGCGCGCCCGGCCGGAAACCCGGGCCTTCGGGTCGAGTTTGGTGTTCTTCAGCTTGTCCTTCGTTTATGCCTACTTCCTCTGGCTCACCTTCTACCACGTCTGATCCGCCCAAATCGGTGCCGCCCCGGCCCCGGAAACGCTCCCCGCTCCTGCCGCGCGCCGTGGCCCTGCTCACGCTCGGGGCGGCCGGGGTGTGCGTCTGGCTCTTCGCGCGGCACTACGAGGCCGTTCCCTCCACGGACAACGCCTACGTGCAGGCCGACCTGGTGCGCGTGGCCCCGCGCGTCGGCGGCCCGGTGGAGACCATCGCCGTGCGCGACAACCAGGCCGTGCGCGCGGGCGACCTGCTCTTCGCCATTGACCCGACCGACTTCCAGGTCCGCCTGGAACAGGCCAGGGGTCAACTGGCCGTGGACGAGGCCAAGGTCGCCCAGGCCCAGGCCGCCATCACCCAGGCCGAGGCGCAGGTCGCCCAGGCCGGCGACAGCATCGCCCAATCCCAGGCGCTGACCGCCCGGGCGCAGCAGGATTTCAACCGCGCCGGCAACCTGTTCCGCTCCGAGCAACGCGCCATTTCCAAGCAGGACGTGGACGCCGCCCGCGCCGGCATTGACTCCGCTACGGCCAACCTCAACGCCGCCCGCTCCGCCGAGGCCGGCTCCCGCGCCAACCTGGAGGCCGCCCGCGCCAACCTCGCCGCCGCCGCCGCCCAGGCCCGCGTTGGGGCCGCCGCCGTGCGCGACGCCGAGTTGCAGCTCTCCTACACCCGCGTCCTCGCCCCGGTGGACGGCGTCGTGACCAACCTCAACCTGCCCCCGGGCAACTTCCTGCCCGCCGGCCAGTCCCCGCTCACCTTGGTGGCCGCGGGCACCTGGCGCGCCCTGGCCTACTTCAAGGAAACGCAGTTGGCGCGGATGCGCCCCGGCCAGGCCGTCGAGGTGCGGCTCTTCTCCTACGGCGAGCACAGGTTCCGCGGCGTCGTCCAGGGCGTCGGCTGGGGCATCTACCAGCCCGACGGCTCGGCCAGCGCCAACACCGCGCAACTGCCCAACGTCTCGCCCACGGTCAACTGGGTGCGCCTGGCCCAACGTTTCCCCGTCCGCATTGACCTGCCCGAAACCGACCCGCAACGCCCCTTCCGCATCGGCCAGACCGCCGTCGTGCGGGTGGACACCCTCTCGGCCGGCCAAGGATCCACCCGGTGAAACGCGCCCCCTCCCCGCGACGGGCCTTCTGCCTGCTCGTTATTATCGCCGCCGCCGCGCCGCTCCCGCTCCCGGCCCAGGAGATGACGCGCGAACGGCTCCCCCTGATCGAGCCGCCGGCCGAACTCAAGAACCGCCAGCTCCCGACCGCCCGCGTGCGCCGCGCCCGGCCCGTGGAAGACCCCAAAGCCGCGCCGGCCGTCCCCGCGAACGGCAACGGCGAGTGGTGGACCGTGTTCCGCGACCCCGCCCTCAACGACCTCGAAACCCGCGTCCTGGCCGCCAACCCCGACCTGCGCCGGGCCGTGGAGCGCATCACCGAGCAGCGCGAGCAGGCCCGCATCGCCGCCGCCGCCTTCTTCCCGCAGGTGCAGAGCCAGCCGTCCTTCAGCCGCACCCGCTCGACGGACACCCCGCCCTTCCTGAAGAGCCGCCCCATCGGCGTGCCCGACCCGCGCACCGGCCGCATCCAGCCCCTTTCCACCACCCAGAACAACTTTTCCCTGCCCCTGGTCGCCTCCTACGAGCTCGACGTCTTCGGCCGCATCCGCTCCGCCTACGCCGGCGCCCGCGCCCTGGCCCGCGCCCTCGAGGCCGACGCCCGCGCCGTCCGCCTTTCGTTGACGGCCGAGGTCGCCACGGACCTCTTCGCCCTGCGCGCCCTTGACGCCCAGGTCGCCGTCCTGCGCCGCACCGTCGGCCTGCGCCGGGAGAACGTTTACCTCTACGACCAGCGCGTCCGGGCCGACATCGCCAACCCGCTGGACGTGGCCCGCGCCCGGGTTGAGCTCGACAACACCGAGGCCGACCTCGCCGAGGCGGAGCGCCAGCGCGCGGGTTTGGAAAACGTCCTGGCCGCCCTCTGTGGGGTGCCCGCCAGCGACTTCCGCCTGCCGGTCCGGCCGTTGGACCAGACCCCCCCGCCCTTCGTCCCCGCCGGGCTGCCCGCCGCCCTGCTGGCCCGCCGCCCGGACCTCGCCGAGGCCGAGGAGCGCGTCCGGGCCGCCGAGGCGCAGATCGGCGTGGCCCGCGCCGAGCTGCTGCCGCGCTTCACCATCCAGGGCAGCGTCGGCCTGGCCGGGGCGGATTACGACCGGCTCTTCGAGGCCCGCAGCCGCGACCTTTCGGTCATGCCGATGGTCACGATCCCGGTCTTCGAGGGCGGCCGCAACGTGGCCAACCTGCGCGCCGCCCGCGCCGTGCGCCGCGAGGCCGAGGACGCCTACCGCGCCACCGCCCTCAACGCCTTCCAGGAGGTCGAAACCGCCCTTGCCAACCTGCGCCAGCGCGCCGTCCAGGGCGAGGCGCAGGCCCGCGCCGTGGGCGACGCCCAGCGCGTGCTCGACCTTTCCGGCAACCGCTTCAGCGCCGGCACGATCAACTACTTCGACGTGGTGGACGCCCAGCGCACGCTGCTCAACGCCCAGCTCAACACCGTGAGCACCCTCAACGCCCGCTTCGCCGCCACCGTCGCGCTGATCCGCGCCCTGGGTGGCGGGTGGGATGACGCCGCGCCTCCCCCGGGACCGGTGGCCGTCCCCGCGGCCCGGGACGACCGGGCGAACGGGCAACGCTCCCGCACCCCCTGACCCTGGAGGTTAACCCGGCTTTGACCGAGGCGCCCGGGTCACGGGACCCGCTGCCGGCTTTCCAACGCGCCGCCATACCCGGCGGGAGGCGGACCTCAACCTTCATGGTATTGGCCGGCGCGCGGCGTCACGAGTTTGCTCGGGGCTTACCCCGCCACCCATGTCCGCCCTGACCCGCCGCGACTTGCTCAAGACCGCCGCCACCACCGGCCTGGCCGCCCTGCTGCCCGGCGCGGCGGCCCGGGCCATCGCGGCGGCGGAGGCGCGGGAGGACGGCGTGTGCGC
>CAXTFX010000125.1:0-10348 GCA_964243185.1 uncultured Chthoniobacterales bacterium | reverse complement strand
CATGGGCGAAGATCAGCACCGCGCCACTTCATTCCATTTTCCCCGGAGGTCAACGTGCGGCCGCCGGAAGGCAGCCATGCACCCAGGCACATCTGGACGTCGTGGAGGTAGTCCAGGCCGGCCAGCCGGCTGTGGGCCGTTTCGGGGTTCAACCCGAAGAGGGGCCTGCACGGCCGGCTCCGGCCGGGAAACGAGGTAGGGCGCCTCCGCCACGGTGGTCAGGAGCATGTTGCCCCAGGGTTCGCTGGGTTTGGGTTCGATGGCGAAGCGGATCTTGTCCAGGCCGTAGCGCTCACGGGCGGAGTGGCCGATCTCGTTGAGGCCGTCCACCGGCTGCCGCAACGCCTCGCGGCGTCCTTGGCCAGGGGGAACCCGCCCCATCCCGCGCGCACCAGAAGACGATCAGCTCTGAGCTCGACGGCGTTGCGCCGGGTGGCGGCCCGCGGGGCGGTCAGCGCCCCGTCGCGGTAGTCCGGGTCGGTGAAGAGCGAGGGGGCATACTGGGCACAACGCAGGCCGTGGTCCCGGGCGTGGCGCAGGGCCTCGTCCACCGCGTCCGGGGGCACCTCGAAGTCGTGGACCTCGTAGTAACTCAAGCCGGCTGCGGCCATCTGGGCGAAGCGGTCAAAGGTGGGCAGGTTGCGCCGGGTCGGGCCGCCGAAGACGGCGGCGCCGGGGCCGACGGCCCAGAAGCCCGCGCCGACGCCGTTGCGACCGGCTTTGCCGGGCAGTTGGAGGGAGGGTGGTTGTATGGTCTTGGTTTGGGTTAGTTTTTCATTCTCTCTGCGTTGGGTGCGTTTGCCGTAACCCCAACGGTTGTTCCCCGAAAAAATCCCGCTGCCCCCGCGTCCAAAGCCCCGGGGCTGGCCGTTCGCGTGCTGGTCTGGTGCGCCGTTGGCCGCGTCACTGATTGCGTCTCAGCTCAACACGTTGCCGCCGTCCACGTTGGGGGTTTGCCCGACGATGTGGGCGGCTGCCGGCGAGGCCAGGAAGACCGCGGTGACGGCGACCTCCGCCGGCGTGCCCATCCAACCGAGGGGAACGCGGCGGGCCGCCTCCCGGCGCTCTTCGCCCGGCGGGACGCCGTGTTGCGCGGCGTAGGAGGCGTCTATGGCGTCCCACATCGGGGTCTCGATGACGCCCGGCGCGAGCGCGTTGACCCGGATGCCCTGGCCGACGAGGGCCAATGCGGCCGAGCGGGAGAAGCTGATCACCGCCGCCTTCGTCGCCGCGTAAACGCTGGAGTCGGCAACGATGACCCACGCCCCCGCCGCGGCGAAAGCCTCGGCACACGCGCGCGACCGATGCCACTGGCAGCCCCGGTGATCAAGATGGTTTCCCTCATGGTCAGAACGCGGCGGTTGGCGTGAACGGGAAGGGGGACGAACCGACGTCGTTGAAGGGGGCGAGCTCGGCGTGCCTCTTGCGCCGGCTCCAAGCGGTTCGCCTGGCCGCCGAGGGCCGTGCGGCCAAGGAGATTGCCGCGGTGGTGGGTGCGAGCCGGCGCAGCGTGACCTACTGGCTGAAGACCTACCGGGCGGCCCCGCGCCGGCAGCCGCCTCTTCAGGCGCTCGCCCCAAGGTCAACCAGGGTCGCGTCCCCACGCCGCCCGAACTCACGCGCGAACGGCTCTTGGCAGAGGTGGATCGTGACCCGCTGGCGTTGGGCTACGCGGCTACGAACTGGACAGTGACGCTCCTGGCCAGCCATCTTCGTAACCACCGCGGCTTGCCCGTCAACGCGCACACCCCGCACCGACGGCTGCGTGCCTGCGGGCTGCGCTGGAAGCGGCCGCGCTACGTCTTCGCCCCGCCCGACCCGGCCCGCGCACAAAAAAAGGCGGACTGGTGCGCCGGTTAAGGCGGTTGCCCGCGGGTGAACGCATCCTCATCATGGACGAGACCACGTTGCGCCACCTGCCGCCCCTGCGTGCGTCTTAGTCACGCCGCGGCGAGCAAGCCCACGTGCCCATCACGGGACAGAACGCGCGGCGCAGTCTCTTTGGGGCCGGGGACCTGAAAAGCGGCCGGCGCGTCTTCCTGGCTCGCGCCCACCAACGCCTGGCCGACTTCCACGCCTTCTTGCGTCGGCTGCGGGCGGGGGCCGGCCGTGCAGGTGCCCTGTGGTTGTTGCTGGACAACCACGGCAGCCACAAAGGCCCGAGCAGCGTCGAGTTGGCCGCCAAGCTGAACATCCGCTTCTTCTGGTTGCCGAAACAATGCCCCGAGCTCAACCCGGTGGACCACCTCTGGGGAGGGTTAGGGAACCGCCTAGCCGCCAACCGGCAGTTCCCCAGCGTGGACGATCAAGCCCGTCACACCCTGGCGTGGCTGCACCGGCTCTCGCCCACGCAGACTCTCGGGCGGCGTGGGTGGCCACCGCCTGGCGTAGCTCCTCCAGGTCTTCGACCGGCCGACCGAAGGAGCGAGAGCAGCAGATGTTCTTGCGCGCCGGGGCGACCTCCTTCAGCGCGAGGCAGGAGACGCCTCGGAGTTCGAGCACCATGCGCTCGCCGACGACACCCAGCTCATGGCGCACCAACCGCCGCTCGGCGCGGGCCAGTTCCCCGGCGGTGCGGATGTGGCCGCAGGGCACGACGACCTCCGTCCCGGGTCGCGCTGCGGTGGGGAGGAAGAGCAACGGTTCCCCCTCCGGTTGTTGGTGGCGGGCGGGGTGCGTCCGGGTGAAAGGGAACGCGCCGCGCCGGTCCTCGAACCCTTGCCACGGGGCGCCCGACATCCGATGGGCACGCCCGTGCCCGGCCTGGGCCTGCGACCTGCCCCTCTCGACCACCTCTCGCCCGTCCGGCCGCCCTGGCGACGTTGCTGGGGCGCGTGCGGGCGGCCGCCCCCGCGGGCTTTGCCGCTCGGCGGCGACGGTCTCTCCAACGGGCCGCACCTCTGCGGGCACCTGGACGCACCGCTGCAAGCGGCGGCCCCCGCCCCGGTGCGCCTGGTCCTGGGCAACCACGATTTCTACGGCGGCCCGCTCGCCGCCTTGCGCTTTGCGGTGGGCGGCCTGGCGGCGGCCCGCGCCGGGCGGCTGATACTCCTCGATGGGATGGCCCCGCAGGACTTGGGGGAGGGCGTCTGACTGGTGGGCGCCGGCGACTGGGGCGACGGGCGGGCCGGCGGCGACGCCCGGCCCGTGGCTCTCAACGACGAGGAGGTCATCGCGGAGCTAACCGACGCCCGGGCGCGGGGACGCCTGGGCGAGGAGGCTGCCCTGGCGCTGGCCTTCCCCCTGGAGGGGTTGCCGGCCGGAGCGCGCCGGGTGTTGGTGCTCACCCACGTGCCGCCCTTCCCCGGGGCGGCCTGGCACCGGGGCGCCCCCTCGCAGCCCGCCTTCCAGCAACGCTTCTGCTGGGCGGCGGGCGGGGAGGTGCTTGCCACCTTCGCCGCGGCGCGACCCGAGGTGGAAGCCGTCGTGCTCTGCGGCCACACCCACGGCGACGGCTTTCTGCGGATCGCTTCCAACCTGGCCGTTGTCACCGCCCCGGCCGACTACGGCGCGCCGCGACTTTCCCACTTCGCCGCCGACGCGCCGGCCGAGCAGATCGCCCGGGCGGCGGGCGCGCTGGCCGGGCATCTTAGGGGTTGAAGCGGCCGCGGCCGTATTCGGTGGGGCCGTGTCCAGGTCGTCGGGGGTGTCGTGGGCCAACGGCCAGCGGCCAACCTCCTCCGGGCGTCCGGCTCCGGGTAAGGCGTTCCAGGTCGGCCGCGGCTTCGCCCCACCCGCCGGTGTCATCCTCCTAAAGGAGGAGACCAACCGGAAATCCTGCTCCGTTGCTCCCCAGACGACCCCTTCATGCGACCAGGGCGGAGGAGGCCGGAGCTGCGGGCCGTCCTGCCACGTGGCCAGGACCCGCTCGAGGTAGGCCGCGCGCGTGGCGGGATCCTCGGCGTCGCCCAGGAGGTAGCCCCAGGCTTCGGTGCGCCGGGTCCCGTAGCCGACCAGAACACAGCAGGTCGCCCAGGGCCCGGGCGAGGTCCGGCTCGGCCCGGGTGCGCGCCCAGAGGGTGCGCCACCGCGCGGCGTCCCCGTGGGTGACGATGTCGAGGGGCGGCGGCGGGGCGATGGGAGCCTCCAGCGGTCGCGGGGAGACGCGGATCTGGAAGCCGGGGCCGCCGTAGCGCTCGGCTGGGGCGTGGGTCTCCTCGGCCAGCCGCCAGCCCCCGGCCGCGGGGGCGTCGTGGGTGCAGAGGGTGGCAAACCAGCCGCGGCGCTCGCGCAGCTCCCCGGGCCCGCCGCACCGCTCGCAGGTGCGCGCGCTCTCCTCCTCGGCCGCGTTCACGGCCAGCCCGACCGCCGCGTCCCCTCCGTCCAGGTAGAAGCGCAGGGTGCCGAACTTCTGTTTGACCTGCCGGGCGCGCAAGAGCGCCTGGCCGGCCGGTTGCTCGCGGTCGAGCTCGGCCAGCCGCCGGCAGAGCCGGTGCAGGAGCATAAACCAGCCGTCCGCGCAGCCGAAGCCGCCCACGGCGGGGTGCATCGCGCCGAGTTCCTCCCCGTGGGCGAAGAGGTCGGGGAACTCAATGAGGAGTTGGCGGGTGTGCTCGGCGTTCATAGGTGTTTTAGGGGCGAGGGCGCAGCGAGAGGACCTCCCACCCGGCGCCGGCGCCCCCGTCGGGCTCCGGGCCCGGGCCGGCGTGGGGTCGTCCGCCCGGCCCGTCGAGGCACAGGCGGGCACGGTCGGTCTCCTCGCCCTCCCAGGTGAGCCAGCGGGCGAGGCGCGCGGTGGTGTCAACCTCGATGAGCTGGCTGCCCGTGGCGTTGCCCCGGCCGGGGTTGAAGGCCCAGGTCGGGCTGCCCGGCACCCGGTCGGCCCACGCGCCGCCCTCCACGAAGGGAGCCTGGTGGAAGTGCCCGCAGAGCAGGTAGTCGGGGCCGAAGCGGCACCACTCCGCGGCCCAGAACGCGCCCACGCCCCCGCCGCCACGCGGGTGCCGGCGGACGGCTCGTTCTGGTCAGCACGCCGAGCCGCGCGTGCTCGAGGTCCTGCCGGGGCGGGTGCGCCCAGTCCAGACCCCAGAGGTTGTCCAGCTTTCCCTCCAGACAGAGCATGGGGTGGAGCACGCGCAAGGTGACGCCCGCCCACTCCAGGGCCACGGCCGTCGAGCGCACGTCGTCGGCGCTCAACCCGCGCAGGGTGTGCAGAAAGTGGGTCGCCAATTCGCGGTGGTCCGCCCCTGGCCCCGCGCCCGGCGTCACGGGCGCGAAAAGAGTGCCCGCGTTGGGCACCCACGCCTTGCCGAAGGGCTTGGGCAGGGGAACCTCCACCTCGAAGGCTTCCCCGCTGGCCAGGACCTCCAAGCTGCCGCCGAAGAGGTTCAAGTCGTCGCTGGTGAGGGGCAAAAGCTCCCGCCAGACCTCCGCCGGGAGCACCCCCGCCGCCCGGTAGTGCTCGGCCCGGAGGTTGACGGCCTGACCGCCCGCCAGCACGCAGTCCACCCCGGCCCGCTCAGGCGACGATACACGCCAGCCAGCGCGTGCGGGTCCCAGGGGGCAGCCATAGAAGGGGTCAGCGCGCGTGAGGTGACGACGCTTGGCTCCTCTGATCGGCTTCGGCTCCGAGCAGGGCGGCCAGACCGAGACCGGCGGCGCCGGCCGCCGGGTCCGCGCCCGCCCGCACCTTGCCCCCGGCCGCTGGCAAACCTGCGGAGGCAAGGGCCTGGGCCTCCTCCGGGGCCATCGCCGCCACCTCCCGCCGGCGGCGGCCCTTGCCGTCCGACGCCAGAAGGCTGGCCCGCGCGTTTGGATGGTGGCCGCGGAGTTGATCGCCATGCCGTCTTAGCCTAACCGACTTTCCCACGGGCCGCACCGCCCGGATACGCCGCCTTCAACCGTGTCCACTCCCTCTGCCCGCACGCTGGTCTTCGAGCCGCGTGCGGCAGGAATTCCCGTGATTTGCTCCGCCTGTTTAGTGAAAGGTTATCTCTGAAGCAAAATGCTCTTTGTTGACTGTTTACGCAGTAAATTCACCAAATCGGCCTGGTCCCAAGCGAAAAGTTATTATTGAGGCAAAATGTTGTTTTCCAAAGGCTTATGCTAAAAGTCCGCCCCACGACAAGAAAGGCCGTCGGCAATGGTGCAAAACCGAGGTTTGGCCGGCGCCAACGCCCGGCCGCGGCGAGCCGACACGGGAGCACCGCCCCACCGCCCGACCCCGGGCGCAGGCACCCTAGCCGGGCCGGTTGGCGGCGCTCCCCCCGCAAATTGCCGGGGCCAGGGCGGGCCGGCCGGTCGCACGCCCGGCGCGGGAGCGACGGGGGCGGCCGGGAGCGGACGTTTACCCCTCCCTCACCCTAGTAAACGCGAGGTCAAAATGCCTGCGGCCGCCGGCGCCCCCTGCTGACGGAAGGTGTTTCATAATCTCACAGATGAATCAGGTTTTCACGAAGCGTGTGCCTCTCCTGCTTGTATCAAGGGCCATTATCACAATGCCTTCCGCCTGGGGGTCCCGGCGCCTCAGAGCACCCGGTCCAGGAAAGCGTGCGGGTCGGCCCCGCAGGCCCGGCAGAAGGCCAGCCATTCGATTAGGTCCAGGCGGCGCTCGCCCCGCTCGCTCTTGGTGACGTAGCTCTGCGGCTTCTTGAGCCGGGCGGCCAGCTCGTCCTGGGTCAGACCGGCGGCCAGGCGCGTGGCGCGCACCTCGGCCAGGAACTTCTGGTAGGGGCGGGAGTGGAGGGAGGCGACGGAACCACGCATGGACACCCGTGACAGGTGGCCCCCGCGTGAACCCATGCCGGGGCTCCCCTCAGTCACCTTTAGAGGTCCGACAACACTAACTTGCTCTGCCCCTTGCCGACGCGGTAGGCGCCGGCGTCCACGAACACCTCGACCTTGGAGTGGGCGCTCAACGCGCGCACGGGGATCAGGGCCTGGGTTTGCCCCGCCCGGATGGTCACCGTGCCGGGGAGGGTGTCGTAGTCCACTCCCCCGATGGCACCTCCGCCGACGTGGTAGGAGACGGTGAGATCAGAGTCGGTGTCCCCGGTGCGGCTGACCACGAACCCCCGCTGGCCGGGGTCGCCGGCCACGGAGACGGTGGCGGTCGGAGCCGCCGCCGCGCCGTTGGGCGGGCGGCCATCGGCCGTCCACGCCAGGTCCCACTTGACGTTCTCACCCGCGGTCGAGGCGCTCAGATTCATGCTGAGGCTGCCCAGGGCGCCGCCTGCGGCCCGCGCCTTGACATCACCCGTGCGGTCCAAGGGCGGGGCGTAACCACCGCTCTGGCTGGTAACGGTGTAGGTGGCGTTGCCCTCGACGCTGATGGTCACCCTGGCCAAGCCCTTGCCCTGGTCGTAGCGGCCGTTACCGTTGAGGTCCCGGTAGGCCACACCCGTCAGGTAGCGGGGCGCGTCGGAGAAGTAGTAGCCAAAGTCCATCGTGCTGCTGAAGCCAACGCCGCAGCCAATGCCCACCTCCACCGCGCCAGGGTAGTTTGGAAAGCGCAGGTCGAGGGTGTTGACGCGGTGCCCCAGCGAGGGAACCCCCCATCCACGAGGTAGCTATTGAGTGCCACCTCGAAACCGGAGTAGCCATCGGGCCGCGGTGAGCAACAGGGCGACGCCGCAAGCGGCGAGGGATAGGGCGGGGGAGCGAGGGCGAAAGAACACGCCCCCGCTCTGTTAGGTTAGCTTAACAAGGGTAAGTTCCCCTTTCGCTACCGTGCTCCGCGGTGACGAAGAAGCCGCTCAACGTGGTCGGCCCCGCCATCCGCCGCCTGCGGGTGGGTCAGGCCCTCAGCCGGGAGTTGCTCGCCGCCAGGGATCAACCAGGTGGGCTGGGACCTTAGCCGCGCGACCTTGGGCCAGATCGAAGCGCAGCTACGCGGCCTGCGCGACTATGAACTACTGCTTATCGCCCGTGCGTTGAGGGTGGAGGCAGCCGATCTCCTACCGACCCGAACCGAGACCTCACGTGCCTTGAAGCTGTTTTGGCCAAACTTACAATCAGAGTAAAAGCATCTCCTTAGCTGGAAGTAAAACCCTGAAGACGTCAAAAAACTGCGACCTTTACGGCTTTCCCCTTTGCGTGGTGCGGGAACGTCTTTTCCTCCCCTTCGCTTCCTGATTCACATGGCACCCGGGCGGAAATTGCGACCTTTACGGCCCGATTCACACCTGCACGACGACTTTCAGCCACGAACCCCTCGGGAACTGCGACTTCTACGGCCTGTCCAGGTGCTACCAGTAGCCGGCGGCGGTGGCGAGGGGCGAGAAGGGACGAAAACTACGACTTTCACGGCCCATCAGGGTCGAACAAAGCAAAACGCGGTTCTGCGCTCAGATGGGATCACCTGGATTTTTCACCATCTGAACGTGCAATACTTTCCAGCCCTGGGAATTTTCACCGCAGATGGAATGGCGCGGGCACAGCGTTCTTATCCGTCAGATTACAGTCAGAAGACGTAACCAATAGGATTGACAGCTCAATTTGAGTGACTTGCAAAACAGTTTTCGACTTCTACAGCCTGAATTTCGACTTCTACGACCCGATTCGGCGACCTCTACGGCCCGAACTGCGATTTTTATTCTGCGTAGCGTCGCAGTTACCCTGTCTGTAGAGCCTTCCGAGTTCAACATGGGGATTCCATGACCGCAACAGCTAACCCCCCAAATGACGCCTGCCGGGTGGTAACAAACCCCTCAAGCAGTCCTCGAAGCTGTCCCACACGCAGTCTTACCTTAGCCTGTTGCAGGCGAAGGCTTACAAATATCTGCTGTGGAGAGCAATGAAGTCGTTACGGCGGGGGTCGATTCACTACGTTGAGGTGCAAGAGCTACGCCCGATGCTCAACACCCACGACGGCCAGCAGCTCAAGGACAGCGTGGAAGCCCTCGCCTCCCGACCGCGAGAAGCATTGACAAACTTCCGCGGTTTACCTAAGGCCGAGAACATGACCAACGTCGCCCCCCACCCGGTTTCGGCCCCCTTCGCCGGCTACCGCGCCCTGACGCCGGAAACGGTCCGGGAACACCTCGCGGGCGTGCCGGCTGCGGTCGCCATCCTCGGCGGGAGCGGCCGACCCGTGGACTGGCGGGCGCGGGAGGTGGGCGACGGGAACCTGAACCTGGTGTTCATCGTCGAAGGTCCGGGCGGCAGCCTGGTCGCCAAACAGGCGCTGCCCTACGTGCGGCTGGTGGGCGAAAGTTGGCCGTTGCCGCTGGAGCGCAGCCTGTTCGAGCACGCCGCGCTCACGGAGCAGGCCCGGCACGTCGGCCGGCTGGTGCCCGCGGTCCACCATTTCGATCCCGGCATGGCCCTGATCGTCATGGAACGGCTCCAGCCGCACGTCATCCTGCGCAAGGGGTTGACCGCGGGCGTCGTTTACCCTCGCCTGGCCGCGGACGCGGCGGAGTTCCTCGCGCAGACGCTTTTCCACACTTCCGACCTGTATCTGCCGGCCGCGGAGAAGCGGCGCCGGGCGGCGTTTTTCAACGCGAACACGGCGCTCTGCCAGATCACCGAGGACCTGGTGTTCACCGACCCCTACCGCGTGGCCGAGGGCAACCGCTGGACCTCGCCGCAACTGGACGACCTCGCGGCGGAACTGCGGGCGGACGCGGCGCTCAAAGTGGCCGTCCAGCGGTTGAAGTGGCGGTTCCTCACCCGGGCCGAAGCGATGGTCCACGGGGACCTGCACACGGGTTCCATCATGGCGACGCCGGAGGACACGCGGGTGATTGACCCGGAGTTCGCCTTCTACGGGCCGATGGGCTTCGACGTGGGCGCGCTCGTGGCCAACCTGTTCCTGGCCTACTTCGCGCAGGCCGGCCACGAGGGATCGCCGGGCTCGCGGGACGCCTACCGGGAATGGCTCCTGGCGCAGGTCCCGGCGCTCTGGGAGGGGTTCGCGCAGCGCTTCCTGGAACTCTGGCGCGCGCCTGGCCACCACGGGGACGCCTACCCCGCCGGGTTGTTCGCGGACCCGGACGGCGGCGGCGGCGCGCTGGAGGCGGAGCGCCGCGCGTTCCTGCGGCGGGTGTTCGTGGACGGCGTCGGTTTCGCCGGGGCCAAGATGATCCGGCGGATCTTCGGGTTGGCCCACGTGGAGGACCTCGAAAGCATCGCCGACCCCGACCGGCGCGCCGCCTGCGAGCGGCCGGCCGTGGCGTTCGCGCGCCGCCTCCTCCTCGACGCGGCCGGTTTCCCCGACGCCCCCGCCCTGAACGCACTCGCCCGCGGCACCCGCGCGGCGTTCCCCTCCCCATGAACATTGACGGCAAACCCTGCACGACGCTCTGGCTGGCCGCGGACGGCTGGACGGTCGAGGTCCTGGACCAGCGCCTCCTGCCGCACCGGGTCGAGGTCCGCCGCCTGCAAACCTTGGCCGACGCCGCCCACG
>CAXTFX010000124.1:0-10377 GCA_964243185.1 uncultured Chthoniobacterales bacterium | reverse complement strand
GGCGTGCACCTCGCTCAGGTCGGCGTCGGGCAGCCAGCGGCGAACGCGCTCAACGTGGGAGGGCGGGAGCATGGCGTCAAAGGTGGGAGTGAGTCGGTTAACCCCGAGCAGGCTTCTGCGACGAGGCAAGGCGGGGTGAACGTAGGCGGCGGAGCGGCGTAGGGTGGGCTAGGGCGTGCTCGATGAGCCAAGCTCCCAGGCTGCGGCCCCGGTGCTCCTCCAGCACGTAAACGTCGCAGAGGTAGGCGAAGGTGGCCCGGTCGGTGACCAAGCGCACGAAGCCGACCTGGGCGGCGCCGTCGCCCCCGGGTGCATACAGGCCGACGCAGAGGGAGTGGGCCACGGCGCGAGCCGCCGTGGCCACCGGGATGCCCGCCAACCAGTAGCAACGCGAGAGGAAGGCGTGGATGGTGCCGACGCCGAGCCGGGCGGGGTCGCTGGAGAGCGTGTAGCCGTCGGGTCGGCTCACCTCGGTCGGGGCGGGTAGCGGGTGCATGACGGGAATGAGTTCAGCGACACGCCAGGGCAGAGACCAGAGCGCGCCCACGCCGTGGCGGCTCATGGGTTCGGCGTCCATCGTCGCGAGCGTTTCCCCGCTGGTCCGGTGGCTGATCCTGAAGGGGGGTTGGGCGAGGCGGTCACAGACCGCCTCAAACTTGCGGTCGGGCGACGGATCACGGAACGGTCGTTGCGCCGGGGCGTTTGCCGGGCCAAGCAGCGCCAGCGAAAGCAGCAGAATCGACCGCGTTGATCTCATGGGAGCAGATGGTGCTGGCTTGGCGGCTGCAAGCTGGAACGACGACCCGGGCCGCAAAAGGGCGGGGCAAACGAGACCGGGCCACCCGGCCAGAGGTGTTCGCCGCCGCGCCGTGGCTAGATCCTATGCCGTGGTGCGCAGATCAACCTGCGACCCTACTCCTTGGGCTTGGTGAGCCTGGTGTCGAACTGCCTGCCGTCGGCGTGCTTCAAGCGCAGGGTTCGCGTCTCGCCCGGCGGCAGGTTCATCAGGGGCTGCAACTCCCTCGCGCGCCTGCCGACCACGGGCTGGCCCTCGATCTGGACGATCTCGTCGCCGGCGACGATGCCGGCGGCCTCGGCGAGCGAAGCCTTCCCGACGCTTGTCACCGTGATCTTGGTGACCACGGGATTGAGGAGGCCGTCGCCTTCCACGCTGATGGCCATGCCCAGCTTGGGGGCGCCGGCGTGGCCGGGGTGCGCCACGGTGAGCAGAAGAACGGCGGCAACCGCAGTTTTTAGGAGGGTTTGAGGGATCATAAGCTGAGGAGACACAACGGATGCAGGCTGAGTGACGACTCTGGCCGGGGTGCGCGTAGGATGCTGAAATGGCGTTGCCCGACCAGAGGCGTTCACTTGAGTGCCGGGTTAGGTGTGGCGGGGGTGCGGTGCAAGCTCACGAGATCCAGCGGGCGATGCCGAAAGCCGCCGCCGCCGCCAGACCGCCGATGATGCTGGTCTGAAGCGCGCTGCGAAGCACTGGCACGCCCGTAAAGCGACCTTTGATGCCGCCGAAGAGGGCGAGAGCCACCAAGGTCACGCCCACGGAAAGTCGCAATGCGCGGTGCGCGTCGGAAAGGAGCAGATAGGCGCTGAGTGGGATGATGCCGCCTACAATGTAAGCGACGGCGATGGTCAGCGCGCTATTCCAGGCGCGGCTTGGCGCGGGCCGCTCCAGGCCAAGCTCGAAACGCATCATGAACGCAACCCAATCCTTCGGGCGCTGGCGCAAAGATTCAACCACCGTGGCGCATTCCTCTGAGGAAAGCCCGTAGGTTTGGAAGATGTCACGGACCTCCTGCGCCTCCGCTTCCGGGACGGTCGCAATCTCGCGCTCCTCGCGGGCCTGCTCGCTGGCGTAATGCTCCGCGTCGCCGCGGGCGGCCAGGTAGCCTCCTAAACCCATCGCGATGGAGCCCGCGGCAATCTCGGCGAAACCCGCCGTGACGATCAGGTGAGTCTGGGAAATGGCTCCGGTCAGCCCGGCCGCGAGGGCAAAAGGCACCGTCAAACCATCGGACATGCCAATGACGATGTCGCGGACTGTGTCGCCAGCCGTGAAGTGCTCTTCAACATGTGGTGTGATTGGCATAAAGTGAAGGCAACAGGTGACGGGACCTAACGGGAACCAAGCTCAGCGATACCTGCCGGGAGCTTGCGACTAGAAGGCGTTCGCTGCCGCACGTTTAAGACCGCGGACTCGGCGGCTGGGTTTGCCAGCCGGCGCACACTTCCGCGGGTAGCTCCAGGATGAACTCCTCGCTGCTGGCCGCACCGTCCGCCCCGGGGTGGCCTTCCTCGCCGGCCAGGCGAAAACCGCACTTCTGGGGCTTCGGGGAGTAACGGAACAGAAACTCCGGTTAGCGTTGCCGTTCAACTCGCCTCGTCCGCGCTGCCCGCTGGGTCACGTAGTGGACGGAGTTCGCCACGGTGGACCTCCTCGGGCACGGAGAACGCGTAGCGGCCCAGCAGGTTGACATGCTCGCAACCGAGCGGGGACAAGCGTGCGACGTCTTCCTCGCGCACCGGGTGGCCTTCGGCCCGAAGCTGATCCAGCGCGGCGTCCAAGTAGAGGGTGTTCCAGAGCACGAGCACGTTGACGACCAAACCCAGGATGCCGAGTTGGTCCTCCTGGCCCTGGTGGTAGCGTTGGCGCATCTCCCCGCGCTTGCCGTGGAAGACCGCATAGGCGAGGCGGTGCCGGTCCTCGCCGCGGTTCAACTGGGAGAGGATGCGCCGGCGCTGTTCCTCGTCGTCCAGGTAGGAGAGGATGTGCAGGGGCTTGTCGATGCGGCCGAACTCGGCGACAGCGAGCGCGAGCTTCGTGGGCCGCTCCTCCACCTGGAGGGTGCGCATGACGGCGTGGGCCTGCACCCGGCCGAGCTTGATGGAGCCGGCCAGTCGCAGCAGGTCGTCCCAGTGCCGGGCGATCAGGCCCGTGTTGATGCGGTGCCGGGCGACCCCGTTGAGCGCCCCGTAATCCGCTTGGGGGTCCACCCGCCAGAAGCGTGCCCCGCCCACGTCGGCCAGCCGGGGGCTGAAGCGGTAGCCCAGCAGGGCGAACAACCCGAAGACCACGTCGGTGTAGGCACCCGTGTCGGTCATGATCTCCGTCGGGTTTAATTCGGTGGGCTGTTCGAGCACGAGACCGAGCAGGGAGAGGCTGTCGCGCAAAGTGCCGGGCACGGTGACGGCGTTTAGCCCCGTGAACTGGTCGGAGACGAGGTTGTAGTAGGTGACGCCGCGACCGCCGGCGCCGAAGTATTTGGGATTCGGCCCGGCGTGGACGGTGCGCACGGGCACCAAGAAGCGCAGCCCGTCGGCCGAGGCGACCTCGCCGCCGCCCCAGAAGTGAACGAGGCTGATGCGGTTCTGGGCGGCGACGAGACAAGCGCTGGCCTCAGCGATGGTCTCTTGGCGCAGGTAGTTCTGGCTGACCCACTGGAGGCGAGAACGACGCAGCGCCGGCACGTCGGCGCGCGCCAGGGGTTCGACGCCCGTGTTGCACGCCTCGGCCACCAACACCGCGCACAGGCTGGTGGTGAGGTCCGCCGCGCGGGCCTCCCGTTCGCTGAAGTGGGTGAACTTGTCGGCGAAGCCGGTGCGCGCGGCGATCTCCAGGAGCACCTCGGGCAGATCGACGCGCGGCAGGCGCGCGGCGACGGCCGCGCGCAGGGCCACCAGGCTCGCCGGCTCCTCCCAGCGGTCCAGGGCCGTCAAGACCAGTTCGTCCCGGCCGTCGTCGAGCCGGGGCACGACACGCACGGCCGTGTTCCCCGGCAGCCGGGCGGCAACGTGGCGGTAAGCCGCGTCCAGGCGCGAGGAGAGGGTTGCCAGCGCCGTTTGAGCGTCGGTGGGCTGACCCAGGGTGCGACAGATCATGGGCCGGGTGGCTTCCCACGCCGCCCCCCCGAGCAGCCCGAGCCACGCGTCGGCGTAGCGCACGCTGGGTGCCACGAAGAGGTCGCGCCGGCGCAGGGCCGCCCGCAGCCGCTCCAGGGTGCAGAAGACGTATGCCTTCGGGTCCACGGCTCCGTCGGCACCCACGACGTGCCGGCGCCAGGAGCGGGTCAGCAGCTCCAGCGGCGGCTCGCCGGCCTTGGCGCGGCCGAGTTCCTCCACGCGAGCAAGGTAGGTGAGGGCCGCGGCGACAGGTTCCCCGGCCGGGGTGGCCCCAAAGCGGATGCTCCGCAGCAGTGCGGGCAGGAAGCGGCGCACCCGGCCGTAGGCCGAGCCGAGTTCCTCGAAGTAAACGTCCTCGGGCGGGCGTGCCAGGGCTTGCACCCGGGCCAGGGCCGCGGCGAGGTCCTCGCGTCCGACCCGGGCGAAGGCGGACGCGCGTAGATCCTCGTCGGGCACCTCCGGGTCGAAGAGCACGCCGCAGGCGGCCCCGAGCCGAAGGGCCGCGGCGTCGAGGTCCTTGAGGGTGCGAAGGCGGGCGCGCTGCCCGGCGTGGGTGGCGGCCGAGAACACCTCGGTCAAGAGCACGTCGAGCAGGTCCAGGGCGTCGTCCTGCGCGGTGGCTTCGAGCGTGTGGACGAAGGCGGCTAGCGTCGCCAGCCGCCGTGCCGGGGTAAGCCGGGCGACGGCGGTGACCTTGGCCGTGGCGGCGAAGCGGGCCAGGGCCAGCACGCGGCCGGGCGGGGCGTCGCCCGGGGCAAGCGCCCCGTTCAGGTTGAGGGCGCGGACCTCCTCCAACCGCTCCAGGGCGCGGACCAACTCGGGGCCGCTACGGCGTATCGGTCCCGAGCGGAGCCGGTCCAGGAGCGAGCGGCTGGCCTCCTCCGGCACGTCGAGCAGCCCTTCGAGCCGGACGCGGGCAGCCTCGTCCAACCCGGCGCCGAGCCGCTGCCAGAGTCGCTCGTCCACGCGCTGACGCACGCCGGAAACCAGGCGCTCCAGGACGCTTACCCCTGGCAGGAGCACCCGGTGGGCGAGCAGCCACGCCGTCGCCCGCTCGAAGAGGACGGAAGGCCGATCCGTGCCGGTCCAGCACAGGGCGTAGAGCCAGCGCGTCAGGGCGAAGCGGACCGCCGGGTCGTTCGTAAACTCTCGGTAGCCGCGGCGGCGACGGATCTCGGCCCGGTGCTCCCAGCGGTGGTTGCTCGCCCCGTAGAGACCCAGCTCCACGGTGGCAGCGAGGAGGCCGAGCTGGTGGGCGAGGTGGGCGACCACCCCCGCCGGGGCCTCGCGCACGTCGTCCAGGAATGCGCCCAGGAAGCGGGCGGTGCAGAGTTGAAGGGCGAAGCCGAGCCGGTGGTGGTCGCCACGGCGAGCGGCGACGAGTTCATGGTCGGCGGCGTCGAGGTGGAAGCAGCGGGCGAGCTGCTCGGGGGTGGGCTCGCCCGCGTAGCGGCCGTAAGCCAGGCGCTGGTGCTCGGGCAGAAAACCGACGGGCATGGTGCGGACGGGGGGACGACCTCAAGGCGACGGTGTGGAGCGGCCGGGCACGTCCCCTGGGCGGAAGGCCGTCATCTTCGTGGTCTGGCGCTGGCGGGCGTGGTAGAGCGGGGCCTTGACGCCGAGGTCGAGCACGAAGCTGGCCGGCACCGTGGTCGGCCCGCCCCCTTCCGTCCCGGTCAGCGTCTGGGTGCGGTAGGCGAAGCTCAAGCGGTAAACGGAAGCCACCCAGGCTACTTTGACCGGCCGGGTGAGCGTGCCTTCGCTCTGCACGATGGCCAGGTCCTCCCGGGCGAACCAGAACCGGCCGGTCAACTGGTTGATGACCATCTCCTCGCGGCTGTCGTAGGTCTGCGGGGCCATGCGGGGCCGGAAGGTGACCACGAAGCAGGGTCGGCCATCGGCGGCGGGGGCGTCGGCCTCGCGCGTCAGTTCGAAGCGGCCGGCCAGCTTGGCCAGGTCCACCACGGCGGCGAAGCTGCCGGAGGCGGCGGCCGGCTCCCGGCCGGCGGCCGAGGCCGGACGCACCTCCCCGCCCCCGCCGTTGGCGGCCAGGACGCCGGCCATGCCGGGTCCCCCGTCCAGCGGCACCCCCGAGCGCCGGGCGAAGGAGCGGGATAGCACCGCGCCCGCCGCGTCCAGGCGCTCGACGCTGACCTCCTCGTCGTAGCGCAGGACGGCGTGGGCGCGGCGCAGGGCCGCGTCGCGCGTGGCGGCCAGGCGCACCAGGGCGGGGGCGTCGAGGGCGCTCATACGCTGAGTGAGGTCTTCGGCCCGCGCGGCGGGCGTGCCCCCGAGGGCGCCCACCGCGAGGACCAGCAGCAGGACGGGGGCGCGGGCCGCAGGCCCGAGCGCCCGACCCGGGGGGTGGTCAGGCGCTCGGGGGGTTGGCGGCATGGCGGCGAGGGGAGGGAGGGGACCAAACCGGCGGGGGGACGTGGGGTTATCCCGGCCAGGCGGCCGTCGTCAGGAGCACCCACGCCACGGTGAGCAGCACGCGCGCGGCGGCCCAGGGCGAGCGCGGCCAGAGCCCGGCCACCAGGTAGCCGGCCAGCACGACTGTGCCGAGGTTGCCCGCCAGCACGCCGGCCCGGCTGCCCAGGGCCAGGGGCACGAGGGGCGGCCAGAGCAGGCCCGAGATCAGCAGCGCCCGCGCCGGGCCGAGCGGGTCGGGGTCGCGGTGGGAGGGGGCCAGACGGGCGGGGTCGCCCAAGTGGCCGCGAAAGAGCAGGGCGTTGAGCAGCAGGCCGCCACCGGCCAGCGCGCCGACGTGGAGCCACGACGCGGACAGGGCGGGACCGGTCGGGGCGTTGAGCATGACGGGTGAGGCCAGGGGCGTGGTCCCGGTTTAGCTCGCGTTGCCCCCGTCACCGCCCAGGCGCTTGGCCCGCTTGACTTTGGCCGCGTCGAGGTAGCCGCGCCGGGCGAGTTCCTCGGAGAGGTAGGCGGCGATCATGCGCGCGGTGCGGTCGGCGTCCTCGGTGATGCCGTGGCCACCGCTGCCGGCGGCCGTTTCCACGACGCTGGCCACCACGATGGCGATGGCCAGGGGGGAGTTGACCGGCCCGCCCGCGCTGATGAGTCCTGGCTCGGCCCCGCTGCCGCCGGTGGTGCGAAAGGCCAGGACGGGTGCGCCCGCCGCCGGGGTTGAGCGGTCGAAAACCCGCACGGCCGTTTCCATCTTGGTGCCCCCGGTGCCCAGGCCAATGGCTATCCGCAGGGCGCGGCTGCCCTGGTTGACGCGGGTGAACTGGCCGGTGACGACCCACGCCGGTTCACCCCGCGGGCCCGCCGCGCCGCGTCCGCTGCGCCCGCCGTCGGCAGGAGCGACCCGGCCGCCCTGGCCGGCTTCCACGGGGACGGCCTCCACGCCCAGCTTGGTCAACTCGCGCATGGTGCGCTCGCGCAGGCGCTCCTGGAGGCGGCGTTCCAGAGCGGCCAGCTCCGCGCCCTGGCGGTCCACGCGCACCCGGGCCGGCTCGGGGAAGGTGAACGCCTCGACCACGATGCGCCGGGGCCGTTGCGCCGGGGCCACGGGCGGTTTGCCGGCGGTGGTGATCTGGGGCTGCACGCTGACGGAGGCGCAGCCGCCGGCGGCGAGGCCGGTAAACAGGAGGAGGGCGGCGGCGAGCCGCGCGGCCGAGGAACGGGGACGGGGGTGGCGGTCGGTCATGGGCGGCAGCTTGCCCCGGCCGACTCGGGCCGCGCCCGCGCGACGTGATGGGCGGTTGCATGGCCGGATGGCCGGCGTCCCGGGCCGGGGAGGCCCTTCAGCGCGCGGGGGCGCCGTCCACCCATCCGTCGGCGACGAAGAGGTGCCGGGAGCAGCGCGCGGCGACGCGCTCGTCGTGGGTGGAGAGCAGGAAGGCGACCCCCTCGGCGGCGTTGATCTCGGCCAGGAGGTCGAGCACGCCCCCGGCCGCCGACCGGTCGAGGCTGCCGGTGGGCTCGTCGGCCAGCACCAGGGCGGGACCGTTGACCAGCGCCCGGGCGATGGCCACCCTCTGGCGCTGCCCGCCGGAGAGCTGACCGGGCCGGTGGCGGAGCCGGTCCGCCAAGCCCACGCGCGCGAGAAGTTCGGCCGCGCGCCGACGTGCCTCCCCCGTCTCGCGGCCGGCGCGGGCGGCGGCCGGGAAGACCACGTTCTCCAGGGCCGAGAGGTCGGGCAGGAGGTGGTGGAACTGAAAGACGAAGCCCAGCCGGGTGCCGCGGAAGGCCGTCAGCTCAGCCTCCGTGGCCCCGACCACGTCCCGGCCCGCGATGAGGAGCGTCCCCGCCGTGGGCCGTAGGAGCGTGCCGAGGATGGCCAGGAGCGTGCTCTTGCCGCTGCCGCTGGGGCCGAGCAGGGCGGTGAACTCCCCAGCCCCCAGGTCGAGGTCCACGCCCCGGAGCACGTCGGCGGCCCCCGCACCCGCGCCGTAGCGTTTGGTCAGCCCCCGGGCGCGCAGCAGCGCCGGCTCCGGGACCGGGCCGGGGGTGGTGATGCCCCCGTCAGGGATGGGCGGCGGGTTCATGGTCCGAGGACGCTGACGGGCTCCACCCGCGCCGCCGCCCGCGCCGGCAGCAGGGCGGCCGCGGTCGCCCCGAAGGTGGTCAGGAGCACGGCGGCGAGGTAGCCGCCCCCGGCCGGGTCGTTGGGCAGCCCGCCGGGGGAGTCCGGCGGGGAGAGCACCAGGAGCAGGCGCATGAAGCCAAAGCCCGCCCCGGCCCCCGCCGCGCCGCCGAGCAGGCCCACCGCGGCGCCCTGGAGCAGAAAAACGGCCAGCACGAAGCCCGTGGAAGCCCCCGTCGCCCGCATGATGCCGATCTCGGCGCGGCGCCGGTAAGTGGAGAGCAAGAGTGCGCTGGCCACCCCGATCATGACGGTCAGCAGCGCGAAGCCCTTGATGAGGGCCGTGCTGACCGTCTGGGAGGCGATGATGTCGCGCAGGGTCGGGTCGCGCTCCACCCAGCTCACGGCCTTGAGGCCCGTGGCGGCCCCGAGCCGGCGCGCGACGGCCTCGGCGGCGTCGGGGTCGCGCAGCTTGACCTCGATGCGCGAGACGCCCTGGGGCAGGTCGAGGAGCGCGCGGGCGGCGCGCAGGTTGACGTAGGCGCTCCCCGCGTCGGCCGCGTCGTTGCCCAGCCGGAAGATGCCCCCGACGGTGAGGGCGCGCTGTTGGCCGCGCTCCGAGCGCACCGTGACCGTCTGGCCCACGCCGACGCCGAGGTCCGCGGCCAGCCGGACGCCGAGGAGCACCGCGTCGGGGCCGAGGTCCGCGCGGCCGGCCACCAGCCGGGGGCCGACCCGGGCGATGGCCGAGAGCCGTTCGGGTTCCACCCCGGTCAGGGCCACCGGGCGCAGGACCTGCCCGCGCGTCACGAAGCCGCTGCCGGCGACCAGGGCGGAGGCCGCGCGCACGCCCGAAGTCCCCTCGATGATCTCCAGGGCTGCCGCCCACGCCCGGACCTGTGCGCGCGGCTCGTTGGACCGCTGGACGGCCAGGAGCACGCGGGCGGCGCCGGCGTTCCCCCCGCCCGGGTAGAGGCCGGTGGGCAAACGCTCGGCCGGTTCCACGCTGACGTGGGCCACGTCGCCCAGGACGGCGTCGGTCAGGGTGGCGACCAGCCCGCTGAGCAGGGCGCTCATGAAGACGAAGACCATCACGCCAACGGCCACCCCGCCCACCAGCAGCGCGCTCTGGCCGGGGCTGCTGGCCAGGTGGCGGACGGCGATCTTAGCGGCGTAGCGCATCTCCGGCGAGGGGAACAGGGTCAACGCCCGGCCCCGGCCGCCGGGGCGTCGTCCGGGGCCGGGCGCACAGCTTGGCCGGAGGTGAGGATGGCGGGGTCGGCCGCCACGCGGGCGTTCTCCTCCACCCCGGCGAGCACGACGACCTCCGGGGCCGGCCAGTCCAGGAAGCGCACCTCGCGGCGCACGGCCCGGCCGCCCTCGACGGCCAGGACGAAGGGCCGACCCCGCGCGTCGCCCAGGGCGCCGCGGCGCACGGTTAGGGCCGCGGGGTGGAGGGCCACGAGGACGTTGACGTTGACCGTCAGCCCCGGCGGCAGTTCCGGGTCCAGGGTCTCGCGGGCGCGCAGACGCACCACCCGCCCGCCGGTGGCCGGGTCCACGGACGGGGCGACGAAAAACACCTCCGCCTCCAGGGGCGGCGCGGCCAGGCCCGCCGGCTGGAGCCGGGCGAACAGGCCCGGGCGCAGCTCGCCCGCGTAAACCTCGTCCACCTCGGCCTCCACCTCCGGCCGGGGCGCGGGCGCGGCCACCCGGTAAACCACCGTTTGAAGGTCCACCACTTGGCCGGGGTCCACCGGCCGGCGCAGCACGCGGCCGGTCAGGGGGGCGACCAGGGTGTGCTCAGCCAGGCGGCTGGCGGCCTCGGCCTCGGCGGCCTCCAGGCGGGCGACCTCCTCCCGGGCGCGGGCCACGTCGAGTTCGGCGCGCTCGACGCCCTGGACGACGGC